>DATMYQ010000032.1:0-14778 GCA_035560935.1 Patescibacteria group bacterium
GTCCTCAATTTAAACCTTTAACTCGTGAAGGAAGATTTAGAAAGTACCGCTTCGTTGAAACAAAACCAACAGTCATTTCTTTGGCGGGCTTATGGATGTGGAAAGAATGCGAGTGGAATGTCTTAGAAAAAATAGAAACGATGAAGTCAAATGAAGTTAGGACGTGGCTTTGTGATTGTCCAGGAATCGGAATGAAGTCTGCAAGTTGGTTGTTGAGAAATGTAGGGCTTAATGATGATTGTGCAGTTTTTGATGTGCACATTATGCGATTTCTGAGTAAAATAGGGTTTAATGTTCCAACGCAGTTGACAGAAAAAACATATTTAAAATTAGAAGATAACTTGCGAAATGTTTGCGTGAACATTGGAACATCACTGGGAAACTTAGATTATCTTTTGTGGGTTTTAAGTCGAAACGGCTTTTTATCACATGTGGGGTGAGTGCTATGACAATTACGGTTTATGGTGAAATGGGTAAAGATTGGTTAATTAGGTCTGGTGAAGAAGTTGATTGGCGGTGGGGTGGTGCTGGTTTGTATGCTGCCATATCAGCGGTAAATCAAGGATTTAAGGCCAACTTACTTACAATTTATGGACCTGAATTATCTTCATATGATTTTGCGTATTGGAATGAATTCGGTATTGATATGAAATATGCAAAGAAATTTGGATATTTTACCCTTCCCAAATATATTATCACTGGTTTTGGCCAGCATGGCAAAAAAAGAAGCTATCCAACACTGGATAGTAGATTAGAAGCTTTAGACTATAATCCTGTACTGCCAGATGATACTGAAGCTTTAATTGTATTTCCGATAAATCATTCTCTTCCCAAATCTTTGCTTGAAGCTGCAAAAGAGCAAGGAATTCCTATTTATTTAGATCCTAAACCAAATGGAATGTCTATTTCTGACGCCAAAAAATATATATCTTTTGCAACATGTCTTTTGGTCAATGAAGAAGAGGCAAAAAAACTAACAGATCGAGATGACATTTATATGGCCATAAATTGCTTAAAAAGCATAGGAATACCGCAAATTGTGATAAAACAGGGATTTAGAGGGTGTTTGGTAATCAATGGAGATGATGAACAGCGGCGGGTAAACGCATTTAAGAGTAAACCTAAATGTTCAGTTGGATCGGGGGATGTGTTTGCTGGGGCGCTTGCATCCAGTTATCTTCAAAGTAATGATTTTTTAGGCAGTGTAAAATTAGCTAATTGTTCAGCGGCAAATTTTATCGAACAGTATGAAAGCGAAACAAAATTTAGTCAACAATTTATTTTAGATGATATGGATATTAGAGAGCAAATTACTGTGCCAGATGTTAGCGAAAAATCAATATACTTAGCGGGACCATTTTTTTCCCAGCAGGAACTTCAATGGGTCAAGCAGGTATGTAATATTTTGGAGGAATCCGGTTTTCCAGTTTATTCACCTTCAAGAGAAAATGGGATCATTACACACACAACTACGCAAGAAGAAAGAAAGCAAATATTTGATAAAGATATTGAACTGCTTGAAAGGTCGAGTGCTGTAGTTTTGCTGGTTGATAATAATGATTCAGGAGCTTCTTTTGAGGCGGGATTTGCATATAAGGAAGGAATTCCAATATTTGCACTAAAAACATCAAAGGATCCTTTGAACAACATGTTGCAATATGGGTGTAGCGAAATAAGCTCTTCGACAGATGAACTCATAGAGGCGTTGTATGGACACTTTCGGGAATAGAGTTGCGATTCTTGTTTCAGGTGGAATTGATTCAACAGTGTTGCTTTATCGGCTTATCAACGAAGGATACGAAGTAACGCCGGTATACATTAACTACGGGCAGAATTCACAATGTGGAGAACTTTCTGCGATAAAATCTATAATGGATAGTTGTTTGTTTGAGAAACTAGTTGAAATAGACTTTCCGGAAGCGAGAAAATTAGGGAAGGGTTCGCTAGTTGGCGAATATCCTTCAGAAGTTGGAAAGACAGAGCATTGGTTTCAAGCTGAGTTTTTTCCTAATAGGAATATGATTTTAATTTCATTGGCGGCAGCATATTGTTATAAAATAGGAATATCTACCATTGCCATAGGGGTGGTCGGAAAACAGTCATATAGCGATACTACGAAGGCTTTTATTGAAGCAATGAACGCGGCTCTGAGCATTTCACTTGGAAACTTTTCTATTATTGCTCCATATGTTGAGAAATCTCGAACGATTGTTGTTAAAGATGCGGTGAAGTATAACGTTCCGGTTGAAAAAACATTTTCTTGTAATTCAGTAGGGGATAGGCATTGTAATTATTGCATTAGTTGTTTTGAAAGAGAACGAGTAATTAAGCGAGTACATCTTTTGCGTAAGAAAAGATGATTTTATGGATGGGAGCATTATAAGTTTCCTAACCGGTTTTTGTTTTCCGGAAAACGGTAATTGATGACGCCTGGAGATGTTCCTTTTTCAAGACATCTAGCGCGAGACACCCAAGGCGTCCTTTTTTCATCACAGCGAAGTGGTTTCACAAACAGTACAGGAGGCGTAAAATGAAAAAGTGGTTTTGGAGCATGGTTATGACGCTGCTGCTGGCCATGTCTTCCGGAACGGTTTTGGCGGCGGATTCACCGGACCTTCAGCTGCGGCTGGACGTAATGGATGAAGGCGAAAAACTGCCCTCGGCCTTTCGGATGATTCCCGATCTTCAGGCTTCCGGCAGCCGCGAATTTTCCTCCGGCGGCTTGCGGGCGATAAAGGCAGCACTGCCCGATACGCCGGTTATTATCGTGGATTTGCGGGAGGAAAGTCATGGCTTCGCCGACGGGACCGCGATCAGTTGGTATGGATACCGGAACTGGGCCAATCTGGGCAAAAGACAGGACGAGATTGTCCGGCAGGAACAGGATCAATTGGCCGCGTTGACAAAAACCGCTGCCGTCACGATGATCAGCGATGTAAAACATAAAAACGGAAAGACCGGCGAGGCCGAACAAGGGGCTGTAACGCGACACGTTCAATCCGCTCTCACGGAGGAAGAATTGGCGAAAAGTCTGGATCTCGGTTATTATCGCATTACCGTGACCGATCACCGGGGGCCTGTGGACAGTAAAGTGGATCAGTTTATCACCTTCGTCAACGCCTTGCCGCCGGATGTCTGGCTGCATTTCCATTGCGAGGCGGGTCACGGGCGGACCACCACCTTTATGGCGATGTATGATATGATGCGCAATGGGAAAACTGTGGGCTTGACCGACATTATTGCCCGGCAGCATCAAGCCGGCGGGGTCAATCTGTTTAGCGATGATGAAACGGGCTGGCAAGAGCCGTATGCGGAGGAACGGGCAGAATTTCTGCAGCGCTTTTATGAATACTGCAGCCAGAATCAGGATGGATTCCGGACCAGCTGGACCCAATGGCGTAACAGGGTGGACAACGAGGAAAAGAGGGACGCCTTATGAGTGCATTGTCGAAGCTGCCCAATGTCGGCAAAGTATTGGAAGACAATCTGCGGAGTGTGGGCATTGAAACGCCGGAGCAGCTCCGGGAACTGGGGGCGGTGGAAACGTTTCGCCGCATCCGTCTGCAGCGTGATCCGGGAGCCTGCCTGCACATGCTGTATGGGATACAGGGCGCAATTCTCGGGATTCCGGACAAACAGCTGCCGCCGGAGATCAAACAGGAATTAAAGGCATTGTACCGCTTCCAATGCCGGATATGCTGCGAATAACGAATTTGCTGGCCCCGGAAAAATTGCGTCAAAAACATTCCCGGGCACAGGAATATGGGAGGCTGCCGTGAATAGAACAGCGGAGGGTATAAAGTGTGGAGGAAAAAGGATGCTTTGTAAAGAAACCGATTTGCTTATCACGGAAGAGGACCCGGAATCACCGGATGCGCAGCGCCTCACAACCCAGCTTTCCGGCGTGTTGGAATCCATCACCGGCAGCAGCGGCAAAAACTCTTTCCAGGCCAGTGACAGCCGGGGAGAGCGGGGGGTGTTCGTCATCGGGCGCAACCACCGGGGTGAACCGGTGGTTGCGCCCGATGTCGGAAGAACTGGCAGAGGTAAAACGAATGTATGCCCACAGCGATTCCCGTGGAAATGGCACGCAAATCCTGTCCTACCTGGAGCAGCGGGCAAAGCAGCTTGGCTACCGGGCACTACGCCTGGAAACCCGGCTGGAGAACCGGCGTGCGGTTTCGTTCTATGAAAAACAGGGCTACTCCCGGATTCCCAACTATGGCCGATATGAGGGACGCCCGGAAGCGGTATGTTTTGAAAAACGGCTGCCGGAATGATACAGGCCGCCTGACGTCCCTAAGTGTCCCAAAATGTTCGCGTGTAATGATGGACAAGGGCACGAGAGTATGATAGCATGATAACGTAAAATCGGCTGTTATTTATTAAACGCATAATGAAAAGCTGTTCGGGAGGAGCCTGTCACCAAGGCTCCTCTCTATTTATTTTGCAAAATAGGCAGCAGTAAAAAGGACTCATCTTCAATGAAAAGAAATAGAAATAGATAACGAAAGCAGATAATGGAAGGAGAAATACGTATGCATTCACTAGATTTTTTTTGGCTGATGTTGATTGCCTCCCTGGTCGCAATGTTGGGACGCTTTGTAAAAATTCCCTACACGATTGCCTTGGTAATCACCGGGCTGTTTATTGGTCAATTAGGTTTGCTGCCAGGGGTATCACTCGATCCGCATGTTTTGTTCGCTCTTTTTTTACCGCCGCTGCTTTTTGAAGCAGGGATCCATATCCAGTTTCGTTTGCTGCGCAGCTTGGGAATCACGATTGGACTACTGGCCTTTGCCGGTACATTGCTATCGACCGCTCTTATTGGCTATGGCGTACACTTTCTTTTGGGCATACCGCTGTTGCCCGCGTTACTGTTTGGCGCGATGATTTCGCCAACGGATCCGATTTCGGTGCTGGCGATGTTTAAAAAATTGGGGATTAATAAGCGGCTGTCTTTGCTGGTTGAAGCGGAGAGCCTGTTTAATGACGGCGTCGCCGTCGTATTATTCGGGGTTATTCAGAGTATTATTGTTACTCAATCCTTTTCTTTGTCAGAAAGCATTGCTTCTTTCCTTGTTACCGTGTTAGGCGGCGCTGGGATCGGCGCTGCGATCGGAGCGGTGGCTTCGCGTGTTACGCTTGCCTATGATGACCATCTGTTGGAGATTACGCTTACAACGATGGTCGCTTATGGTGCTTATCTGGCAGCGGAAAGCATTCACGTTTCCGGTGTTATCGCGGTGGTTGCGGCGAGCTTGGTTGTTGGAAACTATGGAATGACGAAAGGGATGACGCCAAACTCTCAAGTAGCAGTCAAGTCATTCTGGGAGTACGCTGCCTTTGTTGCTAATTCCATGGTGTTTTTGTTAGTCGGCTTGGAAATAGCGGCGATTCCTCTTCTGGTCAGCAGCCAATTTATCATGATCGCGATTATTGTCGTACTGATAGCCCGTGCGATTTCGGTATATAGCCTCTCCGCCGCAGCGGCGGCAATCGGTCAGCATATTCCTGCCTCCTGGCGGCATGTTCTTGTATGGAGCGGATTGCGCGGGGCTTTGTCAATGGCCATGGTACTGGGGATCGATCCTGTCGTACAGGAAAAAACCGTTCTGATTCCGCTGATTTATGGTGTCGTGTTTTTTTCACTTCTAGGGCAAGGCATGACCATTGAGAAATTCGTTGCGAAGCTGGGGTTAAGCGGCGAAAAATAGGAAGTCGCCCGTTCGATGAATAAACCGGGCGTTGGCTGACTTGGCAAATGGATCACGAATTCATTGGCGTCTGCAGCGCAGGTTATGATATTGCTTTTGCCCGGAAGCGTTTTCGCAGAACAGAATTTTGGATATAACGCTCTCTATTAAGCAGCGTTTGCGGACCCTCTTGAAAAAAGGAGCGATTCTTGTTAATATTATATTGAATAAAATTTCAATCAACAAAAAAGGGAGAGGGAGCGGGACCGCATGTCTCCAAGGAGTAAAGAATTCAATCAAAGAGCGCGTGAAGAACGCAGGCAGCAGATATTGTCCTGCGCCTTAGACCTATTTACAAGGAAAGGATTGGCAGGCACAAAAATTACGGATATATCTTCTGCTGTAAACATGTCGCAAGGTCTTTTTTACCATTATTTTCAATCGAAGGAAGAGGTTTTTGTTGAGCTCATCCGGCTTGCTTTTGCTAAACTGAACGAAGCTTGCCGGTGGCTGGCCGGTCAGCCGTTACCCGCCGGAGAAAAGATTCGCTTTGCCATATCGGAACTGCTGAAAGGGCTTACGCAGAATGAAGACAACTCACGATACCATTTGTTGATTGCGCAGGCAACCATCTCCGAAGCCATTCCGGAGGAAGCAAAACAGACGATACGCCAAGAGAACCGGTTTCCTTATGAAGCCATTGCATCTATCATGGCCGAGGGACAAAAGGATGGTTCGGTCAAAAAACAGGATGCTCAGGAGCTGGCGATGGTGTTTTGGACTTCGATCAATGGCTTGGCAATATATAAAGCGGTTCATGGGGAGAAGTTTAAAGCGCCAAACCCAGAGATTCTCATCGGAACGTTTTTGAACGCGCCGCGATGATAAAATATTGGAGGCGTCTATGATTAGCGTACGGGGCCGAATGATAAAATGGATTTTACAGCATCGGCACTTTTTCAAAGGGCAATGGAAAAAACCGCGGGTTGACTGGAGTCAAGTGGAATCGATACGTGCGTTCCGGTGTGAAGTTGAAGAAAGTGCGGCGCGGTTTGGAAAGGTGCCGAAGGGCATAGAAATCATTCCGGAAAACATGGATGGAGTTTACGCGGAGTGGATTGTAAACAGCGCCAGCAACCGCGAGCAGGTCATACTATATTTTCATGGCGGCGGTTATGTTAGCGGCTCAAGCCGATCCCATCGAAGCATAACAGCAAAATTTGTAGCGGGCAGTCAAACCAATGCGTTGCTGTTTGACTATCGGTTAGCGCCAGAGCACCCCTACCCGGCGGGACTAGGAGATGCGGTCACAGTATACCGGCGGTTGCTCAGCCAGGGATTTCGGGCCGACAATATAGTGTTTGCCGGCGATTCGGGAGGGGGAGGTTTGCTGCTGGGAACTTTGCTGGCTTTGCGGGATCGGCATGTTGCGTTACCGGCTTCCGCAGTGGCGCTGTCGCCGGTGACCGATTTGGGCTGCACCGGGGAGTCGCACCGGACGAAAGTGCATGTCTGTCTATCGCCGGAAGGGATGGCACAGGCGATTGCCAAACATTATGCAGGCGATAAAGGCAATAAAATTCCTTATGCATCACCTCTTGGCGCTGAGCTGCACGGATTGCCGCCGCTGCTTATTTACGCCGGCGAGGATGAAATTCTGCGTGACGATGCGAGCGGTTTTGTGCAAAAAGCCAAAGCCGCCGGAGTTGACGCTACCTTAAGGATTGGGGAAGGGATGTTTCATTGCTATCCGGCGGTAGCACCGCTTTTTCCGGAAGCGGCGCAGGCGATGCAGGAGATATGCAGTTTTATCCAGAAATCATTGTCACGATGAAAAAAATCTGCCGGTTTGCCAATCCGGGCAAAAAAAGGGCGGACAACCATGAACATTAAGGATGGCACGCTTTTGTTTGGGGAACCGGCTGCATTGATTTCACGCAGAGAAGGAGATGCCAATGATCAAGAAAACGGTGATTTTCGAACAAATTCAAAAACACGGCAGCGGATGTTATTGCCCAAGACCTTCTTCTGCCGAAATTAAACATCGGCGATGCTGTGGTGATAACAAACGCAGGCAGTTATGCGGCGGTGATTTCACCCCTGCAGTCCGGCGCAATTATTTGTAAACCAAGCAGGCGTAGTCATGGATGCCGCCATTGAGACGGCGCGGGAGCCGGGTGGAGCCTGAACGCTGCAGCGCTTCTGTACTCTTTTTTGTCATCACGTTGCTATTCTGAGTAGAAACAAGGTGGACATTGCAATCAATGTAGAATGTTTTTTGGCTCTCCTGCGCTGACAGCGGAGACAGCTGAAGCAACGGAGCCGCGGTAAGTATTCGCTTGATTTTAAGGTAAGGAGGAGCGGGTATGAGACTGGGGGGAATCGCAAAAACAGCGGGTCAACGAAGGCTATTGGACGGGAGCGCATTCGTTTTTTTTCTGCTGTTGGCCAGTGGGGCAATTTGGAGCTTGGTGTATGGGTCAGCGCAGGTTAAACAACCATTGCCGCTTCCGGCGCTCGAACCCGGAGACCATAGAGCGTTGGAACGATATGCGGCGGAACTGATAACGCAAGAGATGAACGATAACCATATTGTGGGCCTCAGCGCCGCGATCATAGCGGGTGACCGTGTCGTGTGGTCCCAAGGCTACGGTTATGCGGACCGGGAGAATAAAAGGCTTGTCACGCCGGAGACGGTTTATCGCGTTGGCTCAATCTCCAAGATTCCGAACGCAATTGCGGTTTTGAAGTTCAAAGCGGCTGGAAAGCTGGCGCTTGACGCACCGGTCAAACGCTATATTCCCGAGCTGGAGGTGAAATCGCGGTTTGCGGCGGCGCCGGCGTTTACTCCGCGCCAACTGATGACTCATCATTCCGGATTGCCGAGTGATATCGTGAAAGGAATGTGGGGAGAGCGGCCCGCTCCGTTTCAAAGTGTCATTTCGCTGCTAGCGGAAGAATATCTCGCATATCCGCCGGGGACGATTCATTCTTACTGCAATCTGGGTGCGGACTTGCTGGGGGTTATGCTGGAGCGCGTCAGTGGAACGGAATATGAGACGGTGATGCAGGAAGCGGTGTTACAGCCATTGGAGATGACGAATTCATCGTATTGCCTTCAGCCGCATATTGCGCAAAAATTGTCCCGGGGCTATAACAAAAAGGGACAGCCGGAACCGGATGTCACGATGCGGGATGTACCGGCCGGAAACCTTTATACCAGCGTAAATGATCTTTCTAGAATGATGATCATGCTTTTAAATGACGGCGTTTACGGCGGAACCGAAGTCTTGCCGCCGGCGCTGGTGAGCGAAATGCTTACGGCGCAAAATGACGCAGTGTCCCTGGATGGAAATTTCAAGATTGGGTATGAGTTTTTTCTGGGAAATCCCGCATTGGCGTATGTCGGCGGGGATTTTAGCCACGGTGGCCATATGTACCTGTTTCATGGGCAGGTTATGGGGGTTAAAAAGGAAAAAATCGCGGTGGTGGTTTTGGCCAATTCGGCGGGAGCGGCGGAACGTGTGAAGCTTATTGCCGAACAATTACTCAAAGGGGCGCTTGCAATCCATGCCGGAATCTTGCCGCCCGCGGCAAAACCGGAGCACAAAGTGGCAGCGGTGCCGCCGGGTTTGCGGGAGCCGGAAAGTTATGCCGGCTATTATGGAACGATGATCGGATTGATGGAAGTGCAAGAACCCCGGAAGGGGACGTATGTTGCCAAACTGCAAGGAAAACAGGTCGGACTAATTCCCGATAAAGGGGGCTGGCTGCGGCCGGAATACCGTCTGTGGGGAATTTTTCCGCTATCGAATCCGCGACTGCAAGAACTGCGCATTGCATTTCGCACCGTAAACGGCGAGGATGTGGTGTATATCCAGTCGGGAACTGAAGTAGGCGCTGTCGGCAAACGTGTGGCCGATTATGCGCTGCCGGAGGCTTGGCGAAAGCGGCAAGGCCTCTATCGCACCAACGATGAGGAAAACCAGTTATTGGGAATCGGATCTTTGGAATTGAAGGTCAACAAGCAAGGGTTTCTGATGATGAGGCTGGCCAGCGCTACGAAGGCCGCGCAGCTGGGTGAATTGCTGCTATATCCGCTCTCGGATCAGGAGGCCGTGATTTATGCGCTAGGCCGACGAATGATGGAAACGATCAGCGTTCGGCAGGAGGCGGACGGCGAAAGGCTGGTTTTCTCCGGGATGAGCTTTAAAAGACGCTAAAGAACTATCGAAGACGAGATTTTTTTATCACCACTTCGGTAAGTTTTGTGACAATCAGGCCTATACTCCTGATTTGTTACAGGAAATACTATAGATGGACAGGCGGTTATTCGAATGGAGAATGGCGGGTTACTAAAAAAAGAAGTTTGCAAAGAGATTAACAAAATCAAGCCGGAGCTTTTGGCGATCTCTCACTATCTATGCGACAATCCGGAACTGGCATTTCAAGAATTCAAAGCAGTCCAGGCGCTGACGGATTCATTGCGGAAAGCGGGCTTTGTGGTGGAGACCGGGGTCTGCGGCATTGAGACGGCTTTTATCGGGAGCTGCGGGCAGGGAGGTCCCACAATTGCTTTTGTGGCGGAATATGATGCCTTGCCGGAGATCGGCCATGCGTGCGGGCACAATATCATTGCCAGTGCGGCGCTGGGAGCGGCGATCGGCTTACGTAAAGGAATGGGCGTCCTGGGATGCGGGACGATCAAGGTGATCGGAACCCCTGCGGAAGAGAACGGGAGCGGAAAGATTCCTATGCTGGAAAAAGGAGCGTTTCGTGGGGTGGATGCCGCGATGTTGCTGCACCCTAACGCGGCTTCCATGGCGGATGATATTTCTTATGCGACGAGGAGGGTGGAGTTTACCTTCCGGGGGAAGGCGGCCCACGCGGCGGTATCCCCCTGGGAGGGGACCAGCGCGCTGAACGGGGTCGTTCACATGCTCCACATGGTTGATTCCATGCGGCTGCACGTGAAGGACTTTGCCAGAATCCATGGCATTATCACGAATGGCGGAGTAGCGACCAATATTATTCCCGAAACGGCACAGGCTGTGTTTAGCATCCGGGCGCTTGCCGGCGATTATTTGGAGGAACTGGTTGCGATGGTCGGGCGCTGCGCGCAGGGAGCGGCTCTTGGAACCGGGACGGCGGTCGAATCCAGGGTATTGGGTCCCGGCTGCCGTGAGGTTCGAAACAACAAGGCATTGGTGAAACTGCTGGAATTGAATTTCAGCCAGTTGGGAGAGCCTCTCGCTAAGAGGGATTTTTCGCAAGGCATCGGCGCCACCGATATGGGCAATGTCACTCATGAAATCCCTGCGGTACATGCGAATATCGGCCTGGGGGAAGGGCTGTCGCTCCATACGGAGGAATTTGCCGTGCAAGCTGCCTCGGCGGCGGGCGATAAAGCCATACTGACGGCGGCAAAGGTTATGGCGATGACGGCACTCGATCTTCTCCTTAATCCGGATGTTTTGGCGGAGATGCAAAAGGTGCGCCAGGATGTGTAACCGAAGAGACAAATAACGGTTGGGAAAACACGCAAGTCGTTTTTTAATAGCCATTGAACAAATTTATATGGTTGAATGATTTTGGATATACTGGTACACTTGTTAAGTATGTTGAATGATATTTACAAAGTTGGGAGAAACGATGATGAAGAAACTGGTTTTGGCAGTATTGTCCCTTTGCATCCTGATAGGAACGGCCGCTTGCGGAAATTCGGAGAAGCCTGCAGCGACACCGGAAAAGGCAAAAGCACCCACAGAGATTATTGTTGCGTCGGGTTCGTCCTCAATTCCGAATAGCTATATCGACAAAGGCGTGCATAAAGGGCACGAGGTCGATATTTGGAATGCGATTGCGGCGAAAACAGGGTTGAAAGTAACCTTTGTAACGGGCGAATTTAATACGTTGTTTGGTTATCTGGATTCAGGCAAGGCCGATACCGTGGGCAATACGATCACTCTTAACGCGAAGCGAAAAGAAAAATATGATTTTTCGGAGCCCTACGCGTACATCCCGGAGAAGCTGGTGGTTCATTCCGACAGAACGAACATTAAAAAATTAAAGGATATTTCCGGGATGAACTGTGGTTTTTCGGCAGGTTCCAATGGCGGCAATTTGTTTCAACAAATTGCGAAAGAGCAGAACATAGCGATCAATCTGGTCGCCTTTGACAGCTCTGAACTGCTGGATGAAGCGTTTCGGCAGGGCAAAGTGGATGTCATGATTTTTGCGGGCGCGGAAGCCGCGTATAAAATCAACAACAAAGTGCTGGATGCCAGAATGGTCGAAGAGAACATCGCGGTGGGCGCAAAAGCGTATCCTTTTGTCAAAGGCAATGCGAAATCCGCAGAATTGAATCAAATGGTTACCAAAGCAATTAAAGAAATGCAGCAAGACGGAACACTGGAAAAAATATATACAAAGTGGTATGGAATGGATTTCAGCCAAAAACCGGCGAACGGAAAAATCGCAGAGTAGGGATGAAAGAGAAGTGCCGGCCTTCGCCTGTTGTTAGGGCTAGGGCCGGCAACTTGTTTTTGTGGTTCGCGTTTATATACCATGGTTGCAAAGGAATGAAAAAATAACGTGTTTCTTGCGTAATGACGGCAGCGTCCTTTCACGCAAAAGCACCGTCGGGCGAGAGGGAAAATGATTACAGCAGAGAAGTTAAAAGTGCAATTTGGCGAAAATGTAGTGCTGAAAAATCTCGATCTGCACATTGCGAATGGGGAAGTGGTCGCGGTAATCGGTCCGTCAGGAGGCGGGAAATCGACATTCCTCCGGTGCCTGAACTTTTTGGTCAGGCCGGTGGAAGGAAAAATAACGGTGGACGGCGTTACCCTTGATGCCAAATCGGTTTCGAAGGGGGAGATTGACCGCTTGCGCCTGAAAACGGCCATGGTTTTTCAAAATTATAACTTGTTGAAAAACATGACGGCAATACAAAATATCATGGAACCGATGGTGACCGTGCAAAAAATGAGCAAAAAAGAAGCCGAAGCAGTAGCAATCAGTTTGCTGGAGAAAGTAGGGCTTTTGCACAAGAGAGATGCTTACCCCAAAGAAATGTCGGGGGGACAGCAGCAACGAATTGGAATCGCAAGAGCGCTGGCGGTCAATACGAATATCATTTTGTTTGATGAACCCACCTCGTCGCTGGATCCGGAACTGGTGGGCGAAGTCTTGTCGGTTATCAAGCAATTGGTCGCAGAACACAACAAAACGATGGTGATTGTGACGCATGAAATGAAATTTGCTCGCGAAGTGGCGGACCGGATTCTTTTTCTGGAAGACGGCGTGATTACTGCCATGGGAACACCGCAGGAGATCTTTGAAAACGGAGTAAATGAAAGAGTAAAACGGTTTATCCATACAATGCATTCCAATGGAACAACACTATGATGCGGGGATGAGTTTATGAATTTTGATGTGGTATGGTTTGTTAATCTGTTTCCCGTTGTTTTACCCACGCTGGAATTAACGTTGAATATGTCGCTGTTGTCGCTGGTTTTGACCGTCTTGTTGTCAGTGTTTATTTCGGTTGTCAGGCACTTTCGGGTAGGGGGCCTGTCGCAATTTTTTGGCGCGTATATTACTCTTTTTCGCGCGACGCCGTTGGTGGCGCAGCTGTTCATCCTGTATTTCGGTCTTCCTTCCATCATACCGGCGATGAAGTCGATGAGCGCTTTTCAGACAACCGTGCTGGCCCTTACGTTAAACACATCGGCGTTTATGTCCGAAACACTCCGCGCTGCGATTGAATCCGTGGATAAAGGGCAGCTGGAGGCCTGCTATTCCATGGGAATGACACGTTATCAGACGATGGTGCGTGTGGTGCTGCCGCAGGCGTTTGTTGTTGCGCTACCTTCGCTGGGCAACCAATTTATCGGTATCATCAAAGGTACCGCGTTGGGCTTTACCGTAGGGCTTGCCGATATCATGGCCAAGGCCAAAATCGCGGCGGCATTGGATCTTCGCTTTTTTGAAGCGTATTTATGCGTCACGTTGATTTATCTTGTCTTGGTGATGGGTGTTGAAAAAGTACAGGGAATACTGGAAAAACGACTGCAAAAGTTTTGCTAAAGATGAACTGCGAGGAATGGTAGCAGATGAATGAGGTGTGTGCATTGACACGTAGGGACGCTCTGTTTTCGTCAACTTTTTGATATACTGTTACCAGAGGTGACGGTGAATGGCAAGACAAACCCGGAAATTAAGCACCGTCGCCTTTTATCATGTCGTGTTTTGGGGGTACTCATCATCAGCACATTCTTAAAGAAAATTTTTAAAATTATCGCTTTGTAGAACGGAGGAACCGCTGTGCCCATGCAAGAAGAGTCATAGTAGAGATGAGCAGCGGTTCAAAAGTTATTCCCGATCGATGTAAATCTTAAAGCGGGAGTGTGGCGTACATGGCAGAGGATGCAAAGCTGGCTGAACGTCTGGCCGGCCTGTATCCTCGCCATCCGGCGATGTGGGAAGAACTGGACGGCGTGAAAAATAAACTGGAAAAATCTAAGCGGTAAAAGCGTACGATTTATTTTGCTTCCTTGCAAATAGTTTGATATTAAATTATAATTCAAGAGAAGACGGGATGTTGGGTGCAGCATGAATAACAGTCATGTCATTTGGCTAATCAGCAAAGTTCATAATGACTCCAGCGGCTTTTTGGAGCAGGAACTGAAAAAACAGGGCATCCATGATCTGGTTGTTTCCCAGGGAGCGATTCTCGGGGGTCTGTTCCACAACAACGGCCGGATGATGATGAAAGACATTGCGGCACGGATCAATAAGGACAAATCAACGGTCACCTATTTTGTGAATAAACTCAGCCAGGCCGGTTATGTCCGGCGGGAAAAAGGGACCGACGATGCCCGGGAAACCTATATTGTGCTGACGCAAAAAGCCTGGGACTGCCAGGAAGTTTTTCAGGCCCTCTCCCAAAAGCTGATCCAAACCGCTTATGAAGGGTTTTCCCAGGAGGAACAAACTCAATTGATGCAGCTGTTAGAAAAAATGCACAGCAATTTTCAGCGTTGAGGTGTTTTTTTACGGATATAGTTTAATATTAAAC
>DATMYQ010000033.1:0-8204 GCA_035560935.1 Patescibacteria group bacterium
CAATTATCAACGAAAAGTCAAGGAAACTTTGTAAATTTGTCTTTTACCAAAATACTTTTGGCGTCTAGCAGCGGTATTCGTCCACCGTTGCCGTAACAACCGCCGCAATTCCCTGCAGCAATGACTTTCACCACCACATGAGTATCAGGGTACCAAAAAGTGCGTACTTGTCTCGCACCGTCACCTGTTATATAGTATTTTTATGATCGGCTGCGGAGTGAAATGTACCAAACTTCGCAGGCAACAGCAGAAGGAGGAGTCCATTGTGAAAGTCATCGCCTTCAACGGCAGTCCCCGCAAAAACAGCAACACCGAGCAAAACCTGGCCCGGGTGGGTGCCGAACTGCAGCAGGCCGGCATTGATTTTGAAATCATCCAGGTAGGCAACAAGACCATTCGTGGCTGTCTGGCCTGCGGCAAATGCGTCAAAAGTCAAAACGAACAATGCACGATCACCACGGATGAAGTCAACGAGTGGATCCAGAAAATGAAACAGGCCGACGGCATCCTGCTGGGATCGCCGGTACACTACGCCGGCGTAGCCGGTACGATGAAGTCGTTCCTGGACCGGGCCTTTTTCGTCTGCGGCGTCAACGGCAATCTGCTGCGCCACAAGGTGGGTGCGGCCGTGGTATCCGTCCGGCGCAGCGGCGGCATATCCGCCTTCGACGGCTTGAATCACTATATCAACTACGCCGAAATGTTCCAGCCGGCGTCCAACTACTGGAACGTCATTCATGGCATGGCTCCGGGTGAAGCTTCCCAGGACGAGGAAGGTCAGCAGATTCTGCAAGTACTGGGAAAAAACATGGCCTGGCTGTTACAAGTGATCGCCGCCGGCCGGGACAAGGTCGCCCCCGTTCCCGCCGAGCCCAAGATTTTTACCAATTTTATCCGTTAACTAGTTTATGTTTCGCAGCGACCGTACGGAAACAGGCGTTTCCTTACGGTCGCTGTTTTTTTTGTAATAAGACCACGGATTAATAAAAATCCGCCTAATATACTTTGTTAATTTCCACCCCTTGCTGGGCAAAAGCCCTCTCGATTTCGGCCACATGCAGCGGTCCGTTAGTTTCCACCGTCACTTCCAGTTGCACCTGTTTGAAGCGGTCCATCACCTTGGATTGATTATGATCCAGCTTGATGACATTGGCTCGCAACCCGGCCAGCGTCTGGGCAACGTTGACCAGTTCGCCGGGTTTGTCCGGTAAGTTGACGGTAAAGCAGAACAATCGTCCCCGGGATACCAGGGCCCGGCTGATGATGGCCGAAATCGTTGAGATGTCGATATTGCCCCCACTGACCAGACAAACCACATTTTTTCCCTGTGATTCCCGTTTTCTGAGTCCCGCCAGTGACAATGCTCCGGCCCCTTCCACAATCAACTTGTGTTTATCCATAAGCAACAGGATGGATTCAATCACATCAAAATCTGATACCGTCACCACCTCGTCCACAAATTCTTTCACAAATTCGAAAGTCAGCTTTCCCGGCGTCTTGACCGCGGTGCCGTCCGCCATCGTGTCCACCTTACCTAGGCTAACCACTTTATTTCTTTGCAGTGATTGGTGAACGCAAGCAGCCCCTTCCGGTTCCACCCCGATGATTTTGATATCCGGTTTCAGCATTTTGGCAGCAAACGCCACTCCGCTGATCAGTCCGCCGCCACCGACAGGGACCAATATTTCATCTACGCTGTTTAGCTCCTGAATGATTTCCAACGCCAGCGTCGCTTGCCCGATAATCGTATCCAAATCGTCAAAAGGGTGAACAAAAACATGATCTCGTTCCGCTTCCAATTCTCTGGCCCGGGCGTAAGCGTCGTCATAGCTGTCCCCATGCAGTACCACGCTGGCGCCATAATTTTTCGTCGCCTCCACCTTGATGAGCGGCGTCGTTGCCGGCATCACCACGGTGGCTTCCACGCCCAGCAATTGAGCGGCGTAGCTCACTCCCTGCGCATGATTTCCCGCGGATGACGCAATCACGCCCCGGGATTTTTCCTCAGCACTCAAACGGCTGATCTTATGATATGCGCCCCGGATTTTAAACGCACCCGTAACCTGCAAATTCTCCGGTTTGATAAAAACATGGTTCCCGTATTCTCTGCTAAAACACGTGCTTGGTATCAACTCTGTCTTTCGCAACACCGTCTGCAATTCTTCTTCCGCTGCGTAAACATCGGCCAGCGATATGGTTGATTGGGGTAACTTAAATACCGTTTTTTTATCGTCTAACATCTATTTCCCTCCATTATTTCACTGATTCATAAACCCAAGTTAGGTATCTTGCCAAACCGTATCAGGCTTTTAAACAAAAAACCCGTCCCTGATTTTCATCAAGGACGAGCTTACACCCGCGTTACCACCTTAGTTGCAAGTTGCCGAACAACGCCACTTTTTCGATTCTAACAAATCTAAGCCGTTTAACGAGGCTAACCCGGTATTTCTTACTAAACTTTTCAGAAATACAGTTCCGAAGTGATATTCATCCGAGTTTTTGCTGCCGCCTTTCACCAACCGCCGGCTCTCTGTAAACACCGCGTCGGACTACTGTCTCCGTCATAACTATTAATCATATGAGCTTTAGAACAGATTGTAGCATTGTACATCACAACATGTCAATTGTTTATTTCAAAAAGATCGCAATATACACTCATTCATAATCCTTGAATTTTATTTTTCTTTTGTGTTATCTAGCCAATTCGAACTTTGCGTATTCCAAGAATTCCCTAACCGAAATAAACAGGATTTTCATTTCAATACGAGAAAGTAGTATCCATAGTGATTATCAGAAAATTCATTTCAAGGAGGAACATTTATTATGAAAAGCCTGAAAGCGCAGCTGCTCGCAACCATTATTCCTCTAATCGTATTCGTTTTGGGAGGCGTTATCATTACTGCCTACTGGAACACGTCTTCCCTGTTGCGCAGCAACCTCGAGGACAAATTCCAGTTACAGGCGCAGGCACTGGCCAAGAGTTTTGATGTGCAACTGCAGCGGGAAAAAACGGTTATGATTGCTCTCGGCAAACAGGGAACCTTCCTGTTCCCCTCGATCGTCAATGACCGGGAAAAACAGCTTGATTTCGTCAAACGCATGCATGATGACTTTCCTCAATGGAATCCGGTCACCTTCTTTCCGGACATTTCCGGCACCGTGGCAGTCACCAGTCTGGGACGAGTGGTAGACGCCTCCAAACTGGATTATGTCAAGCTGATTCCCGCCGGTCAACCCTTTATTGCCGATCCGATCGTCTCAATCGTAAACAATAAGGCCATTATTGTCGGCGGCGCCCCGATCAGCATCGGCGGCAAAGTCGTCGGTTCCGTCACCGGCGGCATGCTGTTGGAGCAATTTACCAAAGAAATTGACGAACTGAAAATCGGTCAATCCGGTTATGCCATCCTGGTATCACCGACCGGTACACTGGTCAGCCATCCCAATAAAGAGCTTGTGATGAAACAGAAAATAGAGTCTCTCAACATTCCGGCACTGTCGCAAACCATGGCCGAAATCCGCAAGGGCCAAGCCGGCCGGATTTTAACTACGGTGAATGGTGTGGAACAAATCATCGCTTACGCTCCGACCCAGGATGGCTGGGGAGTATTTGTCGCCGTTCCCACCCGGGAACAGTTTGCCGCTATTGACCGTCTGCAATGGGTCTTCGGCATCATGTTCCTGGTCGCACTGTTGATCGCCTTACTGGTAATCAACAAACTGGCCGACCGCATTGTCCGCCCCATTCATGAAGCGGCCCAGTATGTCCAAGTCATCTCCGATGGTGACTTTACCGAAGAAACTCTGGCCAAAACCAACCTGGCGCAAATCAACTCCCAGGACGAAATTGGCCAGCTCAGCCGCGCTATACGAAAAATGCGGTCCGATTTATGGAGTGTGCTGAAATTGGTCTCCACCTCCGCTGACCAGGTAAGCGGCGCTTCCGAAGAATTACGTCTGGCCGCCAAAGAGTCTTCGCAGACGGCCCAGCAGGTTACCTCATCCGTCTTAAAGGTAGCTTCAGGAACCCGTCATCAAACCGATGTCATGAGCAACTGTTCCGGTAATGTGGATAATCTGGCCGCCTCCGCTCATCAAATCGCCGCCAACACCGCCAAGGCGGCCAATGCTTCCACTGAAGCCAACAAGGCCGCTTCCAGCGGTGGCCAGGCGATCAGTGACGCGGTCCGCCAAATGTCGCATATCGAGGATACCGTCAGTAAATCGGCCACGGTCGTGACCACATTAGGTGAACGTTCCAAGGAAATCGGCCAGATCATCGATACTATTTCCAATATTGCCGGGCAAACGAACCTGTTGGCGCTGAACGCCGCCATTGAGGCGGCACGGGCCGGTGAACAGGGACGAGGATTTGCCGTCGTCGCCGACGAAGTCCGGCGCCTGGCGGAACAATCGCAGGAAGCGGCCAAACAAATCGCCGCCCTGATCGGTGAAATCCAGAGCGAAACCGATAAAGCTGTAGACGCGATGACTTCCGGCAACCGGGAAGTAAAACGCGGCAGCGAGACCGTGACCTCCGCCGGTCAGGCCTTCCAGCAGATCGTCAACGCGATCGAGCAGGTTTCGGGGGAAATCAATACCATTTCCACCGCTACCCAGCAGATGGCCAATGGCAGCCAAAACATCGTAACCGCAATGCATGAAGTCATCTCCGTCAATCAGAACGCCGCTTCCGAAACGGAAACGGTATCAGCGGCGGCCGAGGAACAGTCCGCCACAATGGAAGAAATGGCTGCCTCCTGTGATGAACTGAGACGCCTGGCGATCGAACTAAAAGAAAGCCTGCAGAAATTCCGGATTTAACCGGCTGCAGGCTGTCCAACGTTCTATTTTTTCAGAGCATCCACATAGGCCACGGCGCTCAATACCGCCGTCAAGCCTTCGCCCACTGCCTTGGCTACCTGCCAGGGACGGCCGGTACAGTCGCCGGCGGCAAAAACGCCGGGAATATTAGTGGACAAATCCCGGTTCACCCGGATTGCATTATTTTCCAAGACCAAATCCGGCAGCAGATTTTCCAGCGGGTCGGACTGGCGCATGATAAAAATGCCGTCCACTTTCAGTTCTTCCTTGTCGGTGGCCAGTGCGGTCACCTGCTCCGCTCCCAGTACCGCCCGGGGTTTTCCCCCGATAATCCGGACCTTGTCGCCTAAATGGGAAAAGTCACCTTTGTATTGCGGCAGATAGAACACGTTGCGACAAATTTCTCCCAGAAATTTAACCTCATGTTCTTCCGCCGCGGTGTAGGAGACCACCGCCACGTCCTTGCCGGTGTACATCCGGCCGTCGCAGGTGGCGCAGTAGGCAACGCCCCGTCCGATATATTCTTTTTCACCGGTCAGCAGCGCCGTTGTGGCGACACCGGTCGTCAGGATAATCGTTTTGGCCTCGTAAGTATCGCCGGGAGTCAGCAGCGTAAACGGATCACCGGGAAAAATATTCACAACCTTTTCTTTGATCACTACCGGTTCATGCTCCAGACAGTGCGCCGCCATCCGCTCGATCATTTCCTTGCCGCTGATCCCGGGCAGTCCCGGATAATTGTCAATCAAATGGGCTTGCTGTACCTTGGCACTAAAGCCATACGGTTCAAAAATCGCCACAGTTTTATTGCGGATCCTTCCCGTCAGCGCCGCTGATAAACCGGCCGGACCACCGCCCACGATGGCAATATCAAATACTTTTTCCGCCATATTAACACCTCCCTGAATATCTACTTCTTATTGTACCGGGTCATAAGGAAAATGGAAAGTAGCAGAAAACTTTTTTCCTTTACCTTCTCCCTATAATTATTCTACCCAAGTCAAACCAAACCACTGGGCCATTTCGTTTTCGTTCCACGAACCACCAAAGGGGCTGTCGCAACGTAGGTTTTGAAACCTACGAGCGACAGCCCCTTTTTTTCTTTCAATCGGACACAGGGCCGCTAAAACCCGGTATTCGGTCTTTATACCCGAAACTTGCTAACAGCCTGTTGCAATTCTTCCGCCAGTTTCGCCAGCGTATGGCTGGCAGCAGAAATTTCTTCAGCGGAAGCGGTCTGTTCCTCGGTCGCAGCCGAGACCAATTCTGTTTGCAGGGCGCTGTTTTTTACGACGGTTTCCATTCTTTCCGCAGCCACCGCCACCTGATCACTGAGAGCAGCCGCTTCCAGCACCGCGCCGGACATGGATTGGCTTTCCCGGGTCACCTGCCCGACAGATGATTCGATAGCCCGGAAAGCTTCATCCACCTCCTGCATCACCCGGTTGCCGGCTTCCACGTTGGCAGTGCCATTGGCCATAGCGGTCACGGCCTCCTGTATATTCTGGACATTGCTGTGAATCAGTTCTGATATTTGCCGGGCAGCCGCCTCCGACTGCTCTGCCAGTTTGCGGACTTCTTCGGCAACCACGGCAAATCCCCGTCCTTGTTCACCGGCCCGGGCTGCTTCGATGGCCGCATTGAGCGCTAACAGATTGGTTTGTCCGGCAATGCCGGTAATCAGCGAAACAATTTCCTGAATTTTTTGCGAACTGGCAGAAAGCTGTTCAACGGATATTGCTACGGACTGAGAACTATCACTAATCTGATTCATTTGCCGGCTGGCCCTTTCCAGTGCGCTATGCCCGCTCTGACTGGCCGTCACCGCTTCTTCCGTCAGTCGGGAAACCGTTTCCGACTTACCGGTCATGTCCCGAACTTTCTGGCTGATTTGCTGGATGGAGCTGCTGGTCTCATGAATGCTGTGCACTTGTTGTTCGGATCCCGACGCAATTTCATTGACCGATTGCGCCACATTCTGAGCCGTATCGGCCGATTGACCGGCTCCGGCCGTCAGTTCCTCCGCCGAGGCTGCCAGGTGTTCCGCAGAATTCATGACCCGGCGAATAGCTTCCTGCATGTTATGAGACATAGTTGCATAAGCTCCCGCCATCACACCAAATTCATCGGTTCGTTCTACCAGACCGGGATCAATAGTATGTCTCAGGTCACCGGCAGCAAGTTCCTGAAGATTGGCGGTAATCACCGTCAAGGGCCGGGTGATGGAGCGGGCGATATAAAAGATCAGCAGGAACAGCAGCAAGGCGGCCACCAGACTGATGCCGGCGGATACCTGACCCAATAAGGCGGTAGCCCGGAACAGTTCATTCTTGGGCACAGTAACCACCAGCGCCCAGCCGCTGACGCCCACCGGCGCGGAAGCCATCAACTTCTCGCTGCCACCAAAAAACGTCTCCTGAAACATTGGCTTTCCGGACAGAATATTTTTCCCCACCTCGGCAAAGGCGCCATTTTGCAGTTTCAGGATATTATCCTCCAGCACTTTCAGCGTTGGATGATAGATATACTGGCCTTCACGGCTTAACAGAAAACCGTAGCCGGTTTCACCGGTTTTTACTTTTTGCGCCATTTCAGTAACTTCTTTCAAATCCAGATCCATGCCGACCACGCCGACAATCTGACCATTGACACGAATAGCCCGGGCAATACTGACTACCGGTTTCTTCGTAATCACGTCCATATATGCATCAGTGTACACCGCAGTCTGACTGTCCACCGCCTGCTTATACCAGCCGCGGCTGGTAGGATCATAATCAGCGGGCGGCAGCCAGCCGGTTCCGTCGATAAAATGCTTATCTTTGAATCCTACATAAATATCCCCGGCACCTGGGACATTTTTCGTCATATATTCCATTAAGCGCCGCAGTTCGTCGTCGGCGGGAATTTGACGGCTTAGTTCGATAGCCAGCGTATCGATCACCGCCTGGCGCTGACGCAGTACCTTATCGATTTCAGCGGCATGATACGCGGTCAGATTGACTGTGGACTCGCGGATTTGTGTTTCCAAGGCTGCCCGTGCCTGAAAATAGGCAAAAAGTGAAAGGCCAATCAGCACGATCATCACAGGCACGGAGATATACAACAATAATTTCGTCCGTAGTTTTATTTTCATATTCATAAAAGTTTCTCCCTTTTCGCGTAGTATGAACACAGCAACCCTCTATTTATTCATTACTGAGCGGATTTCCCTCTTCACCTTCCTTTCTTTTCATTTCGCCGGATACCAACGCCACTATGCTTGGACAGTAAAAAAAGCCCGGCAACGTTTTCTCCATTTTCGATGGACGAAACGCCTGGCTTTCGGCGTTGAAGCAAGGCAGCACTCTGAATCCTACAGTCATGTTATATTGTGAAAATAG
>DATMYQ010000034.1:0-3527 GCA_035560935.1 Patescibacteria group bacterium
CCTGTATACATTTATTTTTACGGTTCATTATGATACGAAATACCAGAGACAAAAAAGCCTGTCCCGCGGACAGGCAGACAAAGTTAGAGATAATCTCCCAGCAACCGGCCCGTCAGCGCAATTGTCGCGCCACAGCCGGAACAACGGTTTCCTTCCGTAAGTGCTGATTGCCGTTTCTGGCGATTAATGACTTCCCGACCGCACGCAGGACAATTCGTGCCACTGCCTTCGCCCCCCAGATTCCCCAAATAAACATAGTTCAGATATTGTCGGGCGTCATCATGGGCCCGTCGCAAAGTTTCCGGCGCTGTGGGTGGTAAATTCATTCGGTAATTAGGGAAATAACGGGAAAAATGCAACGGAATATCCGAGCTAATCTGACTCAGCCAGCGGGCCAGCCGCGTCACTTGGTCTGAATCGTCATTCAGACCGGGAATCAATAACGTCGTCACTTCCACATGACATTGAGCCGCCGCCATTTCCACCGTCGCCAGCACATCGGCCAAACGGCCACCGCATTGCCGCTGGTAGAATTCCTCGCTAAACGCTTTCACGTCGATATTCATCGCATCCATACAAGGCAGCAATTCCAGAAGTGGTTCCCGTTCCAGCCAGCCGTTGGTCACCAGAACATTTTTGAGCCCCGCGGCGTTAATCTGCCTTGCCGTATCCAAGACGAATTCGAACCAAACGCCCGGTTCTGAATACGTATAGGCAATGCCCAGATTATTCGCTCCGGCTTGGTGCGCCAACGCCACCGCCTCCACCGGCGTCATGCTGACCGTAGGCGCCTCCCGTTGTGAAATCTGCCAGTTCTGGCAGAACAAGCAAGCCAGATTGCATCCTAACGATCCCAGTGACAAAATATCTCCACCAGGGTAAAAATGGTATAGGGGCTTCTTTTCAATGGGATCCAGGGCATGGGAAGAACAATGTCCATAAGTCTCCGCCCAGAGGATGCCTCCCCGATTCCGCCGCACCCGGCAAAAGCCGGTGTGCCCCTCGCCAATTTCACACTGGCGGGGGCACAAACGACAACGCACCTTTGGTAAAATACGATCATAATAGGCAGCTTCCCGTCGATCGGTTCCTTGCAGCGCCCTGCCGTCAAAACCTGATTCTTTCTGGGCGCTCATTTGTAGCGGGTAACGGTAAAACGGAACATTTCCACTTCTTCGCCAGCGTGGATTCCGGCTTTTTGCATTGCAATCGCGATTTGCTGGTCCACGGTGTCCACTCCGTCCAAATCCGGCAGCAACAGACCGGAGCGCTGGTCACAACGGATAATAATCCCATAAATTTTCGGGTCCAGTTGTGTCATCTCATCCACCGGCTCTGCCGGGCTCAAAATATCCACAGAAATATCCATTTCCGGCAGCTCTGAAGCTTTAACCGCCGGAAATCTGGGATCTCTGGTGCCGGCGCTGATGGCATTGTGAATGATTTCAGCCGCCACATTCTCCTGAGTGGGAGCAAACGTCCCAATGCAACCTTTGAGCTCTCCATCCTTTTTCAGCGACACGAAAACGCCTGCCGCGCGTTGAGCCTTTTCCGGCAATTCCAGCGGCACCGGCATGATCTTGTGGTGGGAAAGGTAATATTGGAGACTATTGCGAGCTAATGTCACCGGAAAACTTTCTTTACGCATCTTGCTCACCCTCCTTATTTTTTTGCCTGTTCTTTTGTCGAAACAGTGCCACTGCATATCCCACTCCAAACGGTCCTTCATAAGACAGAACGTCCAGAACCGGGTGTAATCCCCCCATCACGCCCAGCAGAAAGAATATGGGCCGTAATCCACACTCTCCGGCGGCGGCAATCAATTCCGGATCTAAATCCAGCAGGGCTTTCACATCTGCCGCTTTGAGCGCTTCTACCACCCGCCGGTCAAACTCAGCTCCCCGGGGATCGTAGCCGGCCGGCGCGCCGGGAAGTAAGCGATGGGAAAGGTCACCGGACGCAATGACTGCTGTTGGTTTGTCCAAATCGCCAATCGCCGCCTGGACCGCTTTGCCAAAGGTGTACATTTCCGTATAGCTGAGCATCCCCACCGATAAATGAACCAGTTGCCCTTTAAAACCCGCTTTGTGCAAATAGTACAGCGGCACCAAGGCCCCATGATCCAATTGCAGCGGCACCCGGTAAGTTCTGGCCAAATCTTCGGTCAGTTCCACCAGATTGATTCCTAGCCGCTCCGCATTGTGGCAAATTTGTCGAACCATCAGGCTATCCGTTGCAAACCCCAGCGCCACCTCAGGTGCCGAAAACGCGGACAGATTGCCCAGGAGCCGCGGGTGCAGACTAACAGCCACCGCATCCTGAAATACCGGTCCATGAGGCGTGATCAGCACAACGGTTTCCGGATTATCTTTTTGCAAAATTCGGGCGACTTGTTCTACTGCTTCCACAGTGCTTCTAATTTTGTCCAGTTCCTGTTTACCTACTTCCGGCACCATAATCGGCGGATGTGGCAGCAATGCGCCGCCTATCAGTGTTTCCATCTTTCCCCGCTTCACTCCTTTCACCATTCATTCTATCTGTTCTTTAAGAAGTACCTTCCACAAAAAAAACAGAAACTCCTGCTTATCCGGGAACGAATTGGCGAACTTCGGTGACGCTGGTCAAAACGGCATTCTTACGTTAAAATAATGATAAGCAGTCCATTGGTAAAAGGGAGGGTCTTCTATCCGTAAACTTCGCAAAAGCCGATTTTTTTTCGGATTGTTAATTGTTTTTTTACTCTCGTTTCTTTTCGGCGGCGGCGCTGCCACTATCCGCACGCTGACGCCAAAAATCGAGTTACCTTCATCACTTGCCAGCGCTGTCGGCGATGCGGCAACGGCCTGGGAACGGGTTTACCGGCTGGTGAATCTAAAGCAGGCGGTCAACGCTAAGTTGGACAAAAAAAACT
Source organism: Patescibacteria group bacterium (assembly GCA_035560935.1). Classification (GTDB taxonomy): domain Bacteria; phylum Bacillota; class Negativicutes; order Sporomusales; family Sporomusaceae; genus DATMYQ01. The sequence goes on from DATMYQ010000034.1 coordinate 2,912, forward strand.
ATACCCCCATCCGGGAAATCCCGCTACAATTGCAGCAAGCAATCATCGCTGTGGAAGACAGCCGTTTTTACACGCACAACGGTTTTGATGTGGAAGGAATCCTCCGGGCCATGCTGGTTAATATGCAAAGTGGTTCGGTAGTGGAAGGCGCCAGCACCATCAGCCAGCAGTTGATCAAAAACCTGTTTTTGTCTCAGGATCGCACCTACCTGCGCAAAGCCGAAGAATTAGCACTGTCAGTAGTCCTGGAAACCAACTACTCTAAAGAGGAAATTTTGGAGATGTATCTAAACACAATTTATTTCGGTTCCGGCGCGTATGGCATCAGCAACGCCGCTTCCATTTATTTTGACCGTGCCCCTGCCAACTTAAACGTTGCCGAGTCCTCCCTGCTGGCGGGCCTCCCCAACGCACCATCCCTGTATTCACCCTATGTAAATTTGACGGCCGCCAAACAACGGCAGGCGGTAGTGCTGGCTGCCATGGTCCGGCAAGGTTATATCGGACCGGCGCTGGCAGAAGAAATTCGCAATACGCCGCTGAAATTTGCCAAATAAAGAAGGCGTTGTCGCAACCGGTTTGAAAACCTGTGCTGCGGCAACGCCTTTTTATTATC
>DATMYQ010000035.1:0-7921 GCA_035560935.1 Patescibacteria group bacterium
TAGTAAATTAGCGCCCGTGTATCTTCCGGTCGTTCCCGCAATGGCCGGATCTCCATTTCCATTACACTGAGCCGATAATACAAATCCTCCCGGAACTCACCCTGTTCCGCCATTTTTTTCATATCCCGGTTGGTGGCTGCCAGAATCCGGCAATCCATTTCTTTGACCTGACAGCCACCGACCGGATAATAACGGTGTTCCTGGATGACATCCAAAAGTTTTCCTTGCAACCGCAGCGGCAATTCTGTAATTTCATCCAAAAACAGCGTTCCCTCACGGGCCAGTTCAATCAGACCGATTTTCCCTTTTTGATGGGCACCGGTAAACGCTCCCGGTACATAGCCAAACAGTTCGGATTCAATCAACTCGCCCGGAATGGCGGCACAGTTAATGCTGATAAACGGGCCGCCTTTACGGGGACCCACTTTATGGATATATCTGGCCAACGCGCTTTTACCGGTTCCGGTTTCACCAAAAATCAGCACATTAATATCGATATCTGACACCCGGTTAGCTAATTCCAACAGTTCTTTCATCTGCATGCTATTGGCGACGAGCGTATCTTGTCCCAGTTCCCTGTTTCGCAGGGTAACAACTTCCTGCTGAGTCCTTAACAGCATTTCTTTTGTCTGTTCCAGATCCCGCTTGGTATCTTCCAGTTGTTTCACATCCCGGCAATTTTGCACCAAAAATTCAATATTCCCGTTGCCATCATAAATCGGCGTGGTTGTCACCACCATTTTGGCCCCGGTTCCGGTGGTCTGTTCCAGGGTATGACGGACTTTGCTGGAAATCACGATCGGTGCCAACGGCGGATAACACCCCGCTTTATCCATAAATTGCCAGGGATCTTTACCGATAATTTCGTCAGGTGAAATCCCGTAGTACGTCTCGCAGGCCTTATTGGCATACAAAGTCACCCCGTTACTGTCAGTGGCAAAAATCACATCATGAGAATTATCAAGAATTTTCAGTAAAAACTCTTTAGTCAACGTTTTAAACTCATCCGTCGTTTTTTTTGCGCTGCTCATACTCAGATCCTCGCTTTCCCCCTATGGGCAATGGGTGTGGTAGGACAAAAGGACACCGAATTACCTTTCTTCCCACTGTACCTGGCTATGCGGTAAAACAGTTAAGAAGTCGCATTCAGGCCAGGGACCGCTCACCAACCGCTCCAGCCAGTTCAAATCTCCGGGTGCCTGGTCCGCGGGTAAACCATGCCGTTGCAGGCGGTCTTTCATATCCGCCCGGGCCTGAATAATATCATAGGCACCGGTATCAATAAACAAGAACCGTTTGTAGTTAGCCAGCATCATTTCGTAAACTTTGGCCGTTTTGCGCTCTCCCATGCTAACCAGAGTATCATAATAACATTGATTGGAAAATTTAATCCATCCCGCAGTTAAAAAGAAGGTGGGAATTTGCGCTACGGCAGTTACTTTTTCCCTTGAACCCAGCAACAGCGGCAGACAATCGTCGGCTCGCGGAACAATCAGTGTAAAATTGCCCGTAGTCAGTCCCTTCAGAGCCCCTCCGCACAAGCCATACGCGAAGAGCACCCGGCAAACCTCCGGTTCCACTGCTGCCAATTCTTCCTGAAGCGCAGCCCGCATCTGAGCCGTTGGCAGATCATGCAAAGCCGGTTTGGTAAAGATTACCCGAAGCGGCCAGGGAAGCGCCGCAACCACTTTGCGCACCTCATCTTCCAAAGTACCGCAGCCAATCAATAGGGTGTCCACGCGTCTCCTCCTTGTATTAATAATCTTCTATCCGCAGAGAGCACGGGGATTATACCCGGAGTCGGGTTACCGTGCTAACTAATTTTTCTATTTTTCAAACCTTTATAGATCACAACTCTTAGCAAGCAGGGGAAGGCTCTGCGCAATTGCCAAAAGCCTTCCCCATTTGAAACAGATAATCGCACTACTCTCTTAACTAAGAGCAATAGAATCAACCGTGCTATTTGTCTACTCTTGTTCCAGCGCCGTCAAAAACTCCTTGACATCTTCTTCTTTTTGCTTGTACGTATGCTCGCTGTCTATTGGGAATTGTCCTTCTCTTACTTCCCGGACATATTCTTTAAAAGCGCCAATCAGCAGGTCGCCAATATTGGCGTATTTTTTTACAAACTTCGGAGTGAAGTTATCATACATGCCGACCATGTCGGCATAAATCAGTAATTGTCCATGAGTACCGGAGCCCGCGCCAATGCCCATAATGGGAATGCCGGCTCTGTCGGTAATCGCTTTGCCTACCGCTGTAGGTACCCCTTCCACCAATATACTGAACGCACCGGCTTCCTCCAGTAATTTTGCCTGGTTTACAAGCTTCATGGCACTGGCCGCGCTGCGCCCCTGGGCTTTATAACCACCGATTTGCCCCATGAACTGAGGAGTCAGACCAATATGTCCCATGGCCAAAATCCCCGCCTGCTGAATCGCTTTGATCCGGCTGGCAATCATCGGGCCGCCGCCTTCCAGTTTTATGGCATCAACCTGGGCTTCTTTCACAAATCGTCCCGCATTGGCAATCGCTTGTTCATCGGAAGTCTGGTACGACATGAAGGGCATATCACCGACGATAAACGTGTTGGGTGCGCCGCGGCGCACCGCCTGGCTATGACGGATCATATCATCCATTGTCACCGGGAAAGTGGTGTCATAGCCCAGACTGACCATACCCAGTGAATCTCCCACCAGGATCATGTCCACACCGGCCTTTTCCTGCATCTTGGCCGTTAGGTAATCGTATGCCGTCAAATACACAATTTTTTCGCCTGCCGCCACCATCCGGTCAAAATCATTGACTGTTTTTTTTGCCATAATTCATCAGCACCGCCTTCATCAAATTGTTAGGAAAATCCGCTGCCACTATCTATCCCACACCCATGTACATTTTCTTGACATGGTCATCTTTACTTAGTTCGTCGGCATTTCCTTCCATGACAACACGCCCCTGCTCCATAACGTACGCACGGTCAGCGACTTTCAAGGTAGTATTTACATTCTGCTCCACGATCAGCACCGTGACTTTTTCTTTCTGTAATTTCATAATCGCTTCAAAAACCAGCACCACATTTTTGGGTGCCAAGCCCATGGATGGTTCATCCAGAATCAGCACTTTCGGATTGGACATCAGGCCCCGGGCAATGGCCACCATTTGACGTTCACCGCCGCTCATCGTCCCGACATACTGCTTTTTCCGTTCGCCCAGGCGGGGAAAAAGTTCCAGAACATATTCCAGATTTTCCTGCGCTTTTTTACGATCCTTAATGGTATAAGCCCCTAATTGCAAATTTTCCATTACCGTCATCGCCGTAAAAAGATTTCTTTCTTCCGGGACAAAAGCCAATCCCAATTTCACCATTTCGTGCAGTGGCAGTCCGGCAATGTTCTTGCCTAAAAAAGTAACTGTCCCGCTTTTTACCGCAATCATATTCATGATGGCCTTCAACGTTGTCGTTTTTCCTGCTCCGTTGGAACCCAGGATCGCCACCACTTCGCCTTCCCCGATTCTCAGCGAAACATCCCAGAGCACTTGCAATTGTCCATATCCCGCCGTCAAATTGGATACGTCGAGCATTTCATCATCTCCTTTTCACCGCGTCAGGCATTGTCGTTACAACAGATAGTTCTCGCCTAAATATGCCTCGGTGACTTTGGGGTTCTGGAAAATTTCGTGGGGATTTCCTTCCGCGAGCTTCTCCCCAAAATATAAAACGGCAATCCGGTCACACACATCCATAATCAGTTTCATCAAATGCTCCACCATAATAATGGTTATCCCGCTTTGACGGATTTTAAGGATCAATTTCGTCAGGTCACCCAATTCTCCGGGAGTCAGTCCCGCCGCCACCTCATCCAGCAGCAGCAGGCTGCAGTTGGTGGAGAGAGCCCGGGCCATTTCCAGCCGTTTGAGTTGAATCGTATTCAGTTCACCGGCCAATGTTTGATGTGATAAGGGAAATTCGACAAAATCCAACATTCTTGTCACAACGGTCTCTGCTTTTTCTTTACGGTGGGGATCGCCAAAAACCGCTCCCACCATTACATTTTCCAAAACACTCAATTGGGCAAAAGAATGAACAATTTGAAATGTTCGTGCCATGCCGCAATGGCAGATTTTTGCAGCGGGAAATCCGGTGATATTTTTTCCATTAAACCATACCTCGCCGGAATCCGGCGGATAATATCCCGCCAGCGAGTTCAGAAAAGTAGTTTTCCCCGCTCCATTAGGACCAATCAAACCGAAAATACTTCCTTTGGGAACCTCCATGGACACATCTTTCACCGCATGCAACCCACCAAATCTTTTGCCAACCCCTTTGGTTTGCAAGATCATTTTTTTCACTCTCTTTCTTTCAAACGGTCCGCAATACCACATGTTTCATAACCATCCCGGGAGCAATGCCATCCACTGTCTTCAATCGCAGAAGAAATATATGTCAAAAACCGGGGCATAGGCATCACTCCCGCGACTCATCCGGTTATCTCAAACGTTGTCGTATCTCAGTTATTTTTTCAACGTGGGCGGAACTTGCAAATCGGCTTCTTTCCAGGCATCAGGCCAGACAACCTTTCCTTTGCCTTCGAAATACTGAATTACGGGGAACATGTAATGCCCCTGGTCAACCACCGGATCGGGGAAAGATTCCGGGGTGTACTTGTATTCCTTATGAATAATCCCGCCGGTATAGGTCAATTTACCGGTGATAACTTTTTCCTTACCTACCTTGGCTAAATTTTCCGTGGTGATTGAACCATAATCGGCCTGGCAAGTCTGCAATACTTTGATCATAAACTTCGCCCAGTCATAGCACATTCCCGCAGAAGAGGCGCCCGGCTCGAAACCATATTTCGCCTTGAAGTCATCGCGGAATTTTTTTGCTTCCGGCGTGGTATACTGAGGAATTTGGTCCAGCACATAGTTGGACGCGTCACCGGTCAGTTTATACCATTCACCAACCCAGCCCAAACCATCGCTGATGATAAAGCTTTTCAGACCGACTTCTTTACTTTGTTTGATGAACGCGGAAACGGACGGCGGATCAGACATCGTGCCGGCGATCAGCGAAACATCCATGCCTTTTAGTTTGCTCAGCAACGGATAAAATTCGGTTTCGCCCAAGCCAATCCACTCGGTGGCGACAACTTCCCAGCCCGAATCCTGAAATTGCTTGGCGATAGAAGTGCCGAAATTCCGGCCCCATTCGTTATCCACTCCATAAATGGCAACCCGCTTGTTGCTGGGGGTCCACAAGCCCTTCTTGATTGATTCATTAATCGTCTGCACATAACCGGTGCTTAACAGGCTAGGCGTCGGCCAGGCTTTACCCAACCAATAATAATATTTTTCCGGATCCGCTTTGTATTTTTGGTTAATTACGTCCGACGCGCCAAAGCTGAAAAAATGAGGCATCTTATACTTGGCGGCTACGTCCATACAGGAGGCGGAAACCCAGGCATGCCAATCCATAAAACCCACGGTAATTTTATCTTTAACAATGGCCTGTTCATAGGCCCGGGCTGCTTTTTCCGCGTCTGACTCACTGTCAATCCAGCGGAATTCAATCTTGTAATCGCCAACCTTATTGTCTATTTCGCCAAATGCCATGGTAATGGCATCTTTAAATTCTTCCCCCACCCGGGAGGCAGGACCGGTAAAAGGACCAATGACGCCGATTTTTACCACCTTTTCACCGGAGCCGCCGCTGGCACTCGGTTTTTGTTCAGACTTGCCGGAACAGCCCACTGTCACCATCACCATCGCCAACGCGACCGCAACCACCGAAAGTTTCAACCAGCGCCAGTTTTTTTTGTTGATCAATCCCACAAAAATTCCCTCCTTTTGATTTTGGGCTTGCATGATATTATGCATGGCAGAAATCGAAACCGGGAAAGGAAACAGTTCACCACCTTTCAGACGCTTTTATTCCCAAACGCATTTGATCAAATTTGCCAACTGCGTAATGGTAAATGCCGGTCAAACCTCCCGGATAGATAATCATCACCCCTATCATTAACACACCGTAAATAATCAGGCGGACTTCCAACAAATCCTTCATTTGTTCCATGATGGGCAAGATCAGCAACGCGGCCAGCAGCCCGCCCCAAATACTGCCCCGACCGCCGACAAACGCCAGCACCATAATCTCGACGGTGTATTTGGTAGACATTACCTGCGGCGCAAGGATTCCGACAAAATGAGCATAAAAAGCGCCCAACAACCCGGCTACGGCGCAAGAAGTGGTAAAATTAATAATTTTATAATAGGTTACATCAATCCCGGAAGCCTGCGCCGCCTGCAAATCCTGCCCGATGGCCCGGAACGCCAGACCAATGTGGGAACGGGTGATTCTGGCCAGCAGTAAATACACCAGCACCGTCATCGCAAACACAACATAATAGTATGGTAAATTTTCCGTAGTATCGAACAATGGCGGCACACTCAATCCCGAATTCCCCCGCGTCAGCGCAACCCAGTTGGAAGCAATTGCCATCATCCCCAGCGCAACAAACCAGGTCATGCAGGAAGCAAAAATCCCGGCCAGTCGCAACGTCAATATTCCCAACCCCAGTCCCAGCAAACCAGACATCAGCGCCGCCGCAATCATGCCCAACCAGGGGGACAATCCCAGTTTAAGAGCCAAAAGGGCGGAGGTGTAGCCACCCAGCCCCCAAAATGCGGCAAATCCAAAATTGGTTATGTTGATAAACCCTACCGTGAAATCAAAAGCCATCGCCAAACAGCCATACATCAGGCTGGAAATTAATAGCCGGGTGATGAACTCATCATCAATCAACAGTGGTAACACTGCCACCACACCAAACATCACCACGCCCAAAGGTGTGAGTCCGAAGGCTTTTAGCGGAGTCCTTACCGGGTCCAGCTTACTTTGCCAGCTCATCATATTCATCTCTCCAGTCTTTCGGATTTTCCTATTCAGAAACAGTTTTTACCCCTTTTTTGGCAAACAGCCCCCGCGGCTTAAAGATCAGAATCAGAATGATCACGACCAAACTCACTACATCCTGCCAACCGGCCCCGAATTTAATATAGGAAACCGTTTCCAAAAGGCCCACCAGAAAACCACCCCAGATACTGGCCCCCAAATTACCCATACCGACAAGAATCAGGACAAACCACGATTTATACAGCGGTTGGACTCCCATTCCCGGATAGGCCGGAATGATAGACAGCAAAATGGCCCCTGCGGCACCAGCCAAAAGACAGCTTAAGGCAAAGGTCAGCGTATGAATGGTGTTGAGATTCACGCCCACCAAACTGGCGCCCGCCTCGTCCTGCGATACGGCCCGGATCGCCCGCCCCATCTGCGTCTTGCTCAGAAAAAACCAAAACAGCATAATGGTTAGCATGGCGATGCCAAAACCGACAATCCGGTCGTAGGAAATGGCTAATCCGGAGCCAAACGAAAAGCTTCCCGGCCAATACTGGGTAATTCCCCGATAAGTATTGCCCCAAAGCATTTTGGCCCCGCTTTGCATAATAATCGAAATCCCCAGGGTCACTAAAAAGGTATTCATGACCCACATCTTTTTAGATCGTTTCCGCAAACTGTAGAACAACGTCCGTTCCACCAGTGCCCCCACCAGGAAAGTTCCCAACGCAGCGGTAATAAAGCTGAGAACCGGGCTTAGTTTCAAAATGGTAAAGGAAAAAAAAGCAAAATAAGCTCCCAGCATATAAAATTCGCCATGGGCAAAGTTAGGAATGTTCATCACACCGAAGACGAGCGACAAACCGACCGCCATCAGCGCGTACAATCCGCCGCGCAAAATACCGGTGATCAACATATTAATAAAATCCAAATAATCCATCTACTGCTCCTCCTCACTGCCGTCCATCGGCAATACGTCTCGGGAAGAATGAATCGTCGGGAGCAAAGTTCCCGAGTGGTTTC
>DATMYQ010000036.1:0-15911 GCA_035560935.1 Patescibacteria group bacterium
ATAAAACATGAATAGAACTGAATATGATAAGGAGGTGGCGGGTGTGCAGCGAAAAATAATGGGATATTTTATGGAATGGAAAGCTAGCCCCTATCGAAAGCCGCTGATTTTGCAAGGTGCCAGACAGGTTGGCAAGACGTATTCCGTGCTGGAATTTGGCCGTAAACACTATGATAACGTGGCTTACTTCAACTTTGAAACGAGTCCGCGCCTGGCTGAAACCTTTGCAGAAAACATTGAGCCGGATTATTTGATTTCCATTCTTTCCAGGTTGGCAAATCAGACCATCGTGAAAGAGAGGACGCTCATTTTTCTAGACGAAGTGCAGCTTTGCGAACGGGCACTGACTTCCTTGAAGTATTTTTGTGAGCTAGCACCAGAGTATCATATTATTGTTGCCGGAAGTTTGTTGGGAGTTGCGGTCAATCGCGAGCAGTTTTCTTTTCCTGTAGGGAAGGTGGATATTAAGACACTGTATCCGATGGATATGGAAGAGTTTTTGTTGGCGTGTGGCGAGAATGAGCTTGTTGAAGAACTTAAAGACTGTTTTGAGGCGAATAAGCCGATGTCATCCGCCCTTCATGAAGCGGCATTGCAGTATTACCGCCAGTACCTTGTTGTCGGCGGCATGCCGGACTGTGTTAAAAAGTTTTTGGAAACCAAGAACTATATTTTGGTGCGCCATACACAGGACATGATTTTAGCCAGCTATCTCAATGATATGAGCAAGTATAACACCGCCAACGAAATCAAAAAAACGCGCCTGGTGTATGATAACATTACTGTTCAGTTGTCCAAAGAGAATACCCGCTTTCAATATAAACTTGTGAAAAAAGGCGGACGGGCTTCAGAATTTGAAAACGCCATCGAATGGCTTAGTTTGTCGGGAATTGTAACTAAGATATATTGCGCCGAGCATCCTAAGAAGCCGTTGGAGAACTATCGCAATATTGACGCTTTTAAAATCTATGTGTCCGATGTAGGACTGCTGTGCGCGAAGAAGGATATTGTGCCGGAAGACATTTTGTACCTGTCGGAAGAATTGAACGATTTTAAAGGGGGGATGGTAGAAAACTACGTGTGCGCTCAGCTCACTGCCAACGAGTACACAAGCTATTATTGGCTATCAGAGCGTAGCGCAGAAGTGGATTTTATCATTCAGCGTCAGGGGCAGATTATCCCGATAGAGGTAAAAGCTGCGGATAATACGCGAGCAAAAAGCCTTGGGGTTTATATGCAGATGTTCAAGCCCCAATATGCCATCAAGCTTTCGACCAAAAATTTCGGATTTGAGGATGGCAAGAAAACGGTGCCTTTGTATGCGGCTTTTTGTATATGAGATAGATTCAAGGCTTGGAAAATGTCGACTGTTAATGACAAAGACACCTTGATTGGATAGTTCAGAGTAAAGTGAATGGAATTTCCGCATATTAGATATGTTCATGCCGTTCTATTATCCTAGAAAAATTATTTGTTCTCTTGCTTAAGAAACCAAGATTTGAGAGATTTTTCGAAAAAAGTAGGCTTTTTTGGAACCGACTTTGAAAGTCAATATGATTATGCATTATCGTTTGCAGGGAGCGATAGGGATGTTGCGAAAGCCATTGCAGATAAATTAGCTGAATGTGAAATTGAAGTATTTTATGATGAAAATGAACAGGCGAGAATATTAGCAGAGAATATAGAGGACTATCTTGCTCCTATATACAGGAGTGGGGCATCATTTATCTTAGTATTATTTGGTCCAGAATATCCGCAGAGAATTTGGACGAATTTTGAGTCAAAACAATTCAAAGATAGATTTGATGATAAAAGAGTAATTCCGATATGGTTTAAAAATGTGACACGTGGAGTATTTGATGCTACTAATGGGATTGGCAGTCTAAGCTTTGATCGAGATGGAAATTTTGATGAACAGATCGATCGAATTATTGAAATTTTGAAAGAAAAAATACAGGAAGATCGGATTGCTCTTGGCAAGTTGAATGGTTGTATTTAGGGGGCGTTCTTTGAGGTGTAGAATTGAATTTTTGATTACCATTTGATTACGGAGCTTCCAAGACGGGCTAATGTTTATTAAGGCGAACCGAGAAGAGAAAATGAAAAATTACAATAAAATCAAGGCTTGTTAGCATTGCCTGGTAATAAATGAAACGCTCTAAAATGCATGAAAGTGAACTCGAAATCAAGTGTGCCGCAAGGTAGCGTGGGTTCGAATCCCACCCTCTCCGCCAATATAAAATACAACAGCGGGTAAACGGCTTTTTCCGGACCCGCTGTTTTTATGTGCGCAAAAGCCTATATAGCGAGGAAAAGAATACAAGCAATGATGATAGCGTTAAACAGGAAATTGACTCGTTAGCGCGAAAGTTATTTAGCAGACATGCTGTGACAACGGAATAAAAATGTTACTGTGGCTAAACTAGGAGACGGATTCAATGGAATCGGTTATGGAGGTGTCATATTTATGGCAAACCAGGTAACACAGATATTAACGCATGCCCAGCAACGAATACTGCATGGTGAATTATTGCAGCCGGGCACGAATTTTGCCAATTTGGCCATGGAGATTAGCTTGCCGGCCGATTTAAAACCGGATGTGTTGGAGAAGGCGGTCAATACAGTGCTGGAAAGCAATGACGCTTTTCGATTGCAGCTAATGATTGATGAAGAGAGTGGCGCGCATGTTCAGTATGCAGCGAAATATCATTTTCAAAGGTTACAATGGATTGATTTCAATGCGGAGGAGCAACTGGGCCAATGGATTAAGGACAATGTAGACAAGCCGTTTGCGTTGCTTGAACAGCCGCTGTACCGTATTCTGGCGGCACGCAGTAACGGGCGGGCTATATTGCTCTTGGTGGCCCATCATATTATTTGTGATAATGGTTCACTATATCAGTTTCTGCATCAGGTCACGGAAAACTATGCCAATATTGCCGCTGGACAAGAGCCGGCGGCAAGTAAAGCCTCCTATTTTGATATTTTGGCCGTGGAAACAGCCTATTGGCAATCGGCCGCGTGTGATGGAGACAGAGCTTTTTGGCAGGAAAAATTTTCTGATTTGCCGGAATATAGTGCTATATATGGGAAAGAAAGTATAGTGGGGAGTATCGCTGCCAAACGGATCAACTTTGTCCTGCCCGCAGCACTGACCGCGCAAATGCACGATTATTGCCTCGCCAACCAGGTCAGCTATTTCCGGGTTTTTACCGCTGTTTTTGCCGTGTGGCTTGCCCGCTGCAGCGGACGCTATGACATGGTGCTGGGCGTGCCGTTTCACAACCGATTGACCGAGGCTGGCAAAGGGAGTCTGGGGGATTTTGTGAGCACGTTGCCGTTGCGCGTTAAGCTGGAGGAACAGGAGACTTTTACCCAGACATTGCTTACGGTGAATCAGGATTTAGAGGAAGCGATCGAACACCAACGTTATCCGTTTGATGTACTGTCCCAGGAACTGAAGCAAAGGCATGGGGAATTTGGTCAACTGATGGAGTACTATCTGGTACAGAGCAGTTTTGGTAAAGAAGCCATACCGGGATGGGGTGTGGAAGTGTTGGCGCGCCAATCTTCACCGGAACCGTTCGTGGTTTATTTGAATCAAGGTTTGCCCGACAACCATGGGCTGCAAAAAATCACCATTGAATATCAGACGGAAAAATATTCCGCCCAGGAAGTGGCGGATATTTATGAATGTCTACTGACGATTCTGACCGGGGCCCTCGCCGAGCCGGAGCAGGCTATCAGCCGTCTGGCGCTGGTACCGGCAGGACAACGCGATCTGTTGCTGGGCGAATTTAATGATCAGGCGATGGATGTTCCCCTGGCCCAATCGTATCACAGTTTATTCAGAGCGCAGGCACGGCGTACGCCGGACAATGTGGCGTTGGTCTTTAAAACGGCGGCTTACACATACCGCCAGCTGGATCAACGGACCGACAGCCTGGCGGTTCTGCTGCGTGAAAATGGTGTTGGGCGGGAAACGATCGTGCCCATTATGTTGGAGCGGTCGGCGGAAATGGTGATCGCGGCCATTGCGGTCATGAAAGCGGGAGGCGCCTATCTGCCATTGGATATCAAGTATCCACAGGCCCGTCTGGATTATATGCTGGAAGACAGTGGTGCGACGCTGATTTTAAGTCAGTTGTTGCTCAAAGACTGTTTCGAGCGGTTTAACGGAAAATTCATCGATGTTATGGATGAATCGAGCTATCCCGTCATTTCGGCGCCTCCCTCGGAACTCAGCGCTGGTGAGACTTTGGCGGCGATTATCTATACTTCGGGATCTACCGGATTGCCCAAAGGAACGATGATCGAACATCGGGGCCTGATCAACATGTTCTATAGCGAGAATCACGCCACCGCACTGACGGCGGACGATCGTCTGGCTTCCTACGCCAGTTTCAGTTTTGACGCGTCCATGTGGTCAAATTTCGCGCCATTGCTGGTCGGGGCGACGGTGCATATCGTTCCGGCGGAAATCATGCTGTCGTTGATGGAACTGAACCAGTTTTTTGAAGATAATAAAATCACGGTCACGTTTATGACGACGCAGTTGTGCGAACAGTTTACCGAGCTGGTCGAGAACAAGAGCCTGCGGTTGATGGCCACCGGCGGTGAAAAATACAAAACATACCGTCCGACGCCATATCAGTTGGTCAACGCCTATGGACCGACCGAGTATACCATTTATACGACCCGGTTTATTCTCGACCGTCAGTATGACAATATTCCCATAGGCAAGCCGCTGGCCAATACCTGGGTTTATGTGCTGGACAAGAATCTACAGCTGCTGCCGATCGGCGTGCCGGGTGAACTTTGTATTGCCGGCGCACAGATGGCACGCGGCTATCGCAATCGCGAGGAACTGACGGCGGAAAAATTTATTGCCAATCCGTACGCGACCAATGATTTGAATCAGCGACTGTATCGAACCGGTGACCTGGTCAATTGGTTGCCGGACGGTAATCTGCTGTATCTGGGCCGCATCGACCAGCAGGTAAAAATACGCGGTTTCCGGATTGAAATGGGTGAGATCGAACAAAAGCTGACGCAGTATGACGGGGTTAAGGCCGCCGTGGTGATTGCGCGCGATGATGTCGCCGGCAACAAATATTTGTGCGGCTATTTTGTTGCCGATCATAAAGTGGAGATAGAAACGCTAAAGGCGTTCCTGCTGGAGAGTCTGCCTTATTTCATGATACCGCAGATCATGATGCAATTGGACGCTTTGCCGCTTACCGCCAATGGCAAAGTGGACAAGAAAGCGCTGCCGGAAATTGCCGGCGGCGATGAGAATGTGGAATATGTCGCGCCCCGCAATGAAATGGAAAAAGAACTCTGTGACCTGTGGCAGGATATATTGGGCGTGAAGCAGGTTGGGATCAGCAATACGTTTAACAGCCTGGGCGGCACCTCGCTGAAACTGGTGGTATTGGGAGCCAAACTGCAGAAATTCTTTTCCATCTCACTATCTGTGGCGGAACTGCTGAAGACTCCCACCGTGGCCAAGCTGGCGGAGCGGCTGATGCAGACGCCCAAAGAGGAAGGCAGTTATGAAGCCATTCCGGTGCTGCCGGTTGCGGACACGTATCCGGTTTCTTCCTCACAGAAAGGCATGTTTATCATCGACCAGATGGCGGATATTGGCAACACCTATCATGTCGTGCAGCCGGTCTTGCTGGAAGGGCCGCTGAACAAGGAACGTCTCGGGCAGGCACTGGACAATCTGGCCCGGCGGCATCCGGCCCTCCGAACTTCCTTCACCATGATTGACGGCGAAGTGCGGCAGCAAATAAGCGCCAGCGTACGGCTGAAAAAAGTTTACAAAGTGGTGGCGGAAGCGGCGATTGATCAGGCAATCGCTGACTTTGTCCATCGGTTTGATCTGAGTGAGGCGCCGTTGCTAAGGGCGGCTTTGCTGGAAATAAACGCCAATAAGCATATGCTGGTGTTGGATGCGCATCATATCGTGGTCGACGGGGTCTCGGTCGTAGTGCTCATTAAAGAGTTGATCAAACTCTACCAAAATGAACCATTGCCGCCGGTCACGGTGACCTACCCGGATTATGCCGATTGGTACAACCAAAAACTGGCGGGCGGCGCATTCGCAGGGCAGGAAGCTTTCTGGTTGGAGCGATTGCAGGGAGAATTGCCCGTCCTGAATTTGGCGACGGATTTTCCCCGGCCGGCGACCAAAAAATATCAGGGTGAGAAAATTTTTGCCGACATTGGCCGGGATACGTCGGCGAAGCTGAAGGCGATTGCGGAGTCTCAGGGGGTAACGTTCTTTGCCCTGATGATGGCCGCGTTCAAAACCTTGTTGGCCCGTTACAGCGCGCAGGAGGAAATAGTCATCGGTTCGCCGTTCGCCAACCGGACGCATCCTGATGTCGACAGCATGATCGGAATGTTTGTCAACACACTGCCGCTGCGGACGTATCCGGAGCGCGGCAAGCTGTTTAAGGAATATTTACAGGAAGTTAATGAAGTGCTGTTGTCAGCCAATGAGAATCAGGGATACCCATTTGAAAAAATGGTGGAAAAGCTGGGCATTACCCGTGATGCCAGCCGCAATCCCATTTATGATGTGGTTTTCGCCTACTTTGTCGAAGAGTTCCTGTTCGACGCCGGGGAGCTGTCACTGAAACGGTATGACTATGATGCCCGTGAAGCGCATTTTGACATGCTGTTCTATGTTTTTGAAAATCAGCAGGGGCTCTCGCTGTTTCTGGAGTATGACCGTAATTTATACACAAGAGACAGCGCGCAGCGTTTGGTGAATCATTATATCACTTTGCTTGGCGTGCTGGTGAACTGCCTGGACCACAAACTGTCGGAAATCGACTTTATGTCGGCGGCTGAACGCGAAACGGTATTACATGCGTTCAACGCCAATCAAATCGACGTGCCGTTGGCCGCCTCTTATCACAGCCTGTTCAGAGAACAGGCGGCGCGGACACCGGATAAGGCGGCCGTGGTTTTCAAGGAAGCGGCGCTCAGTTATTGGCAACTGGATGAAAAAACGGATCGCCTGGCGCTATTTCTGCGCCAAAAAGGTGTGCGGGCAGAAACAATCGTTCCGGTTATGCTGGAGCGTTCGGCGGAAATGGTGGTGGCGGCCATTGCTGTCATGAAGGCCGGGGGGGCTTATTTGCCGCTTGATATAAAATATCCCCAGGCACGCCTGGAGTATATGCTCGCCGACAGTAATGCCATGTTGATTTTGAGCCAGCCATCGCTGCAGGAAAAGTTCGCCGGCTTCACCGGTGAGTTTATTGATGTTACTGACCCGAGCGTGTATGAGTTTTCATCAGCGGTCGATCTTGTTTGTCCGGATATCAATCACGGCGGCAATCTGGCGGCGATCATTTATACCTCCGGTTCGACGGGTATGCCGAAGGGGACTCTGATTCTGCACCGCAATATCGTGAACATGTGTTACAGTGAAAATCGCGACAATGAAATGACTGAGGCTGATATTATGGTTTCCTATGCGAGCTTCAGTTTTGATGCGGCGATGTGGTCCAATTTTGCGCCGTTGCTGGTCGGGGCGACGGTTCATATCGTGCCGGAGGAAATCATGCTGTCGCTGGTCGACTTGAACAAGTTCATAGAAGATCATCGGGCGACGATTACCTTTATGACGACGCAGCTCTGCGAACAGTTCAATGAACTGGTGGATAACCGATCGCTGCGGATATTGGCGACCGGGGGAGAAAAATATAAGACCTATCGTCCGACACACTATAAAGTGGTCAATGGATATGGGCCCACCGAATATACGGTCTATACGACGCGGTTTGTCATTGATAAAGATTATGCGAATATACCGATCGGCAAACCGCTGGCCAACGCCCGCGTGTATGTGCTGGATAAGGAGTTTCGACTGCAGCCGCTGGGCGTGCCGGGTGAGCTTTGCATCGCGGGACCGCAGCTGGCGCGGGGTTACCGTAACCGCGATGATCTGACCGCCGAAAAATTCATTCCCAATCCGTACGATGCGGGCGAAATTTATGCGCGCATGTATCGCACCGGTGATTTGGTCCGTTGGCTGCCTGACGGCAATCTGGAGTTCCTGAGCCGTATCGACCAGCAGGTGAAAATACGCGGCTTTCGGATTGAACTCGGCGAAATAGAGCAAAAAATAAAGGATTGGCCCACCGCAAAAGAAGTGGTTGTGATTGCCAAGGATGATGCGACCGGCAATAAATATTTGTGCGCCTATTTTACGGCGGAAGACGCGGTGGACCTGGAGCTGCTGAAAGAATTTATGGCCGCTGATTTGCCGGGGTATATGATTCCGGCCCAGATTATGCAAATCGAGGTTATGCCGCTCAATGCGAACGGCAAGATTGACAAGAAGGCGTTGCCGGAGATCGATGGCAGTACTGCCGGGGAGTTTGTTGCGCCGGCCACGGAAACGGAGAAAAAAATAGCCGAAGTCTGGCAGAACGTGCTGGGCATTGCCCGGGTCAGCGCGACGGATGGCTTCTTTTGCATCGGCGGCAACTCCATTAAGGCAATATCGGCCGTAGCCAAGCTGCAGAAATTTTTTGCCATCAGTATTAATGATTTGTTTAATTATCCGGTGCTGCGAAAGCTGGCGGAAAATATTAAGCCGGCCGAGGATACGTTAAAAGTACGCCTGGCCGAAATTAAACAGCAGGAGGCGGAGCTGGACAAGCCGCTGACGGACAATCCGCGCTTTAAAGCGATATACGACACCGGTATGGCGGCCTACGAGGCGGAAAATGCGAAATTGCGCACGGTCGATCTGAGTGCAGTTAAACAGTATAAAAATGTATTGGTGACCGGTGTCACCGGCTACCTGGGGGTGCACATCGCCCACTACCTGCTCACCCGGCGCGAGGGCAAAGTAATTGCTCTTGTGCGGGGCGGCAGTGCCGCCGAGGCCCGGGCGCGCGTACAAGAAAAATTTGATGGCTATTTCGGCAAGGAATTGTTGGAAAATGCCGGTTTGCAGGAACGTCTTATCGTACTGTGCGGCGAATTGCATCGACCGCAGCTGGGACTGCCGGATGAAGTGTACCGGCAGCTTGGCGCGGAAGTTGACGCCATTGTTCACAGTGCGGCTAACGTGCGGCATTACGGTCATTACAACGAGTTTTACGAGAGCAACGTGCAGGCGACGCTGGAACTGTTGACCCTGGCCAAAACCGGCGCGAAAAAAGACTTTCATCATATTTCAACGATGTCGGTGGCGGTTGGCGAAATCGAGGGTTGCGATTATCATTTCTTCACGGAGTATCAAACGGATCTGGGACAAAAATCAGGTAATTACTATGTGGAGACAAAATTGCTGGCGGAAAAAGCCGTTATTGCGGCCCGGCATGAGGGTTTGAACACAAATATTTACCGTGCGGGAAACATTGCCTTCCAGGAAAGCACGGGCCGTTATCAGGAAAACATCGATTCCAATGCGTTTTACAAATATCTGAAGGGCTTTATCAATGTCGGCATGGTGCCGAATAAGCTCGATAGTGATGAGTTTTCCTATGTCGACCGGCTGGCGGAAGCGGTGGTCAGGCTCGCTGAACGCCCGGCCTTACAGAATCAGACATATCATCTGCAAAACCCGCAGGTCGTAAAGCTCTCGCAAATCCTTACCGATCCGGCGCTCGGCTTGAATGTGGAGGCCGCGAGTGTAGGCGATTTCTTTGACTATTTGTATGAGAACATCGAACAACCAGGGTTCAAGGAACATGTGGAAAATATTCTTACGCGGATCGGGCTCTTGGGGGAAGAGAGTCAAATAAAAACCAGCGCCAGTATTGCGCTGGATAAAACGGTCATGCTGCTGGAACGGGTGGGGTTTGCCTGGCCGGCCTTTGATGCGGAAAAATTGCGCCCGATGGTGGAATGCGCCCTGCAAGAACGTGTTGCCGCAATGAAAAACAATCCGGTCCTGAGTGTGCTTGAACGCGAAGCCTTGATCACGCTGGCCGGCAAGGCGCAAATGAAGCGTTTCAAACGGCGTGATGAAATTATCTGGGAAGGCCAAAACAGTTCCGAGGTATATTTAATTCTGAAAGGATTTGCCCAGATCCTGCGCTCTTCGGTTGGTGGCTGGCAGGGTATGGTCGGTATGGCAAAGAAAAACGAATTAATTGGACTGGAATTAGCCAGTGTTGCCGACAAGTCCGCCTTTTCGGCGGAAGCTACCATGGGAGATGCGTTGGTGCTGGTGTTGCCGCGTGATTTGTTGCGCCAGCAGGGACAGGAAAATCCTAAAATGTTGCTGGCGACGCTGACTCTCCTTTGCGAACGCATCGATAAACTGTCGCGTCTGGTAGTGAGTCTGGGCTAATCGTCAAAAACGGGGTAAGGCCGAGGTGTTAAATGGAAACTGATGCCATTACGATCATCACACGCATAAATCTCCACGTGCTACCGCTGTTTATACTCTACATGGTTTTGCGCAGCCGCTTGGTTTATCGGATGTTGACCCATGAAATTACCCAGCGGCAGGCGCTGCTGATTGTCAGTTTTGCGTTAGCGGCGATCGAAGCCATTCATTGGAACAATCCGCTGCAGGAAGTCATGTTGATGAGTACGGCGGTTATGCGTATCGGCATTTTGGCGGGGCTGTTGTTTGGGCGGCACACGGGCCTGGCTATCGGCTTTGGCGGCGGCTCATTGGCACTCTTGCAGGAACCGCATGGCATGACGCTTAAATTGACAGTGCTGGTCCTGGCGACGCTGTGCGGCTTTTTGGCGGGGCAATATAAAACGCGTTATGGCGCTGTCTGGGAAAACAGCCGACGGGCATTGGGCGTTGCGATGGTTTTGTTTACCGCAGCGCTCGTTGCTGCCAACAGCGTGCTGTTGCTAACGGAGCCCAAGGCCATATTTTGGCAGGAGGTCTCGATCAGCGTTTGGAAAGTGGGGAGTTTTGGCATCCTGGTTTTCCTGATCCAGAATTTTATTAAGGAACGCCATAATATTAACAGTTATGATGTGCTGGCGGGAGAGATGCTGTTTGCCCGCAGGCTGCAAATGGATATTGTTGCGCATAAGGCAGACGGTGATGTTGACCCGCGCGCCCGCGTTTTTGGCGTGTTGTATCCGGCAAAAGATGTTGGCGGCGACTGGTATGATTATTTTATGCTGGGAGAAGATAAACTCTGTCTGATCATCGGCGATGTTTCCGGCAAGGGGGTGCCGGCCGCTCTGTTTATGGTAGTGGGCTGTATGCTGTTCCGGGCGTTCCGGGATGAGACGGTGGCAGCGAATCCGGCCGCGTTGCTGGAATGGGTCAACAATGATCTGTGTGAGAATAATCAAGCGAAAATGTTTATTACGGCGGTTTGCGCCATTTTGGATCTTAAGACAGGTGAACTGACTTATTGTAACGTGGGACATACCAAGGCGTATATCAAAAAAACAGAGGGTCCGATCGTCGAGCTGCCGGTTACCAACAAAGGAGTGTTAGGTTTTTTCAATAATAAAAAATACAGCAATTTGACCGTGCAGTTGCAGCCCCGGGATATTTTCCTGACGTACACTGATGGTGTAACCGAGGCGCAGGATACAGAGGAGGAATTATTTGGCAACGGGCGACTGGAGACGCTGTTGTCATCCAGCCGGGGTACGGCGAAACGTATATGTGAAACGATCCTTAAAGCCGTTAATGATTTTTCCGCCGGCAATGAACAGAGTGATGATATTACCCTGTTAGCCGTAGAGTATGGAAAAATTGAATGGCAGGAGTAAGATATGATTAACCCATTGTTTGCAATAACCATGAGCAGCATAGCGAGCGCATTATTTGCCTATCTGGCTTTTCGACTGTTTTTTAAGCAGCAAATACAAACGAATAATACCGGCCTGATCATTCTGGATAATAAATTGTTGTTTGCCATCTTGTATGGTTTTTTCACCATTTATGCCGGCTTTGTCGTTACACCCAATGGTGCCACGGTGCGATTGCTCGGGCCTGAGTTTGTGGGGATGTTGGCTGGCTGGCGTTACGGCGTGCTGACCAGTTTGTTTGGCGTGGTGCTGGTATGCTGGAAACAATGGATACATTTTATTCCCGGCACGGATCAGGTCGGCAATACGTTTTTTTCTTCGCTGATCGTAACCGTGTTGGCCGGATATTTGGCCGGATTATGGTATTGTCGACTAAAAGGGAAGCTGCCGAAAATTTGGCAGGCGGTAGTTTTTTGTCTGGGATTTGAACTGCTGGTTCATTTGCCGGTGACGCTTTTACTGGGTTGGCCGTTCGCTACGGTCTGGCAATCGGCTAAAAAAACCATGCCGGAGCTGATTATCGCCAATACGATCGGCATGGGTATGATGGTTTTTGTCATTGGGAATTTGATCAGGGAGAAACTGGCTACACTGGAACGACAGCGGATTGCCGGCGAACTGTCATCGGCGCGGGTAGTGCAGCAAGGATTAATGAAAAAGAAAACCCCGGATCCGTTTACCATACCCAACATTGATATTTATGCCTGCTTGGTCAATGAAGATAAGATAAGCAATTCTTTTTTTGAATATTATTACTGCGAAAGCGGACGCAAACTTTATTTCGGCATTGTTGAAATTGCCGAGCTCACAACCCGGGCTACATTATGCATGTTGGTGATGAAAACCCTGTTCAGAACCAAGGCTAAAAGGGCAGCGCCACTGCAGAACATTGTCGAGAACATGCGCCGGGAATTAGCGACGGTCGCAGGGAGCCAGAAAAATATCAGCGCTTTTCTGGGGATTGTCGATGTGGATACGGGGTTCATCAGTGAATATGTTGCCGGAAATTATTGTGCGCGGTTGATCAACGAACAGGGGGACTGGCGTGAACTGCTGACAGTGAATGAGGGTGGCGCGCTATTACGGGATGGTGAAATACTGGTGCTGGCCAATAAGGCTATCCCGGGGGATGACTTTTGGGTGCCGGGCGATACAACGCGGCAAAGCGGCGAAAAAATGGCGGCCTCATTAAGAAAGACTGCTGATGCCGGCACTGTTTTGCTATTGATTAAATATCAACAGCAGGCGGAAAACATATCCCTGCAAATTGACCTGCAGGAAATAGAGCGGCTGCACCAATGGCTGACGGATTTTGCTCAAAAGCACCAGCTGTCCGGAAAACTGCTGTTCACCCTAGACCTGGTTTTGGAAGAACTGGTGGTCAATATCGTCAAACATGGATTTGTTCAGGCGCCAGGTGAAAACGAGCGGATCGACGTCCGAATGCAGCTTGTTGGGGAACGGATACTGATTCGCGTAAAAGATCAAGGGCAAGCGTTCAACCCGTTACAACACAATGTTGACCAGCCCCGGCCCAAACGGACCGTGGGTGGCTGGGGCCTGCAATTGATACAAAAAAGCGTTCAAAAGATGGAGTATGAACGCTTGACCGGATCCAATATATTGTCCTTGGAAATCAACATAAAGGGGAGGTAACAAGATGGAGAATCTGGATGTAAAGAAAATTGGCGAAGTGACGGTTGTGAAAATGCCTAAATCGGTTGACAGCACTACTGCGGGGGAGGTAGAGAGCCAATTGCTGGGAATCATAAAATCGGGTGTGCATAAACTGGTTTGCGATTTCACCGGGAACAATTATGTTTCCAGTGCGGGATTGCGTGTATTTATGGAAGCCTCCAATGAACTGGAGGAAAGAAACGGCAAAATGGCTGTTTTTGGGCTGAATGAAGTGGTGTATGAAGTGTTTGACATTACCGGATTTGCCGATGTATTTCCCATTACCGACAATGAAAAGGAAGCAATAGACAGCTTGTAGCTGATGACAGTTGATATGGAAAATGTTCGCTGGACACTACACAAAAAGGTAGTTGTCGCATATACTGTGGTAGGGAATAAGAGACGAATCGGATCGTGCGCTATCCGGTAAAAGCATGCTGGAAAGAGGGAAAAATGTTGGCAACAGAGGAACAGGCAAAAATAGCGGTTATTGGAACGGTTTTTGTGGATTGCAAAGGATTTTCAGAGAAAGAGTTTAATCCGGCCGGGCGAAATCTGGGCGACGTTCGCTTTTTTCATGGCGGTGTTGGCCGGAATGTGGTGGAAAACTTGGGTCGCATGGGCTTGAACCCGTGGTTTGTATCGATGGCCGATCAATCCGGGATGGGAGACGAGGTCATCGCCCGGCTGGAGGAAGCGGCGGTAGACATTCGCCATGTCCGGCGCACCGAAGCGTTGGGGATGGGGTTCTGGCTGGCGATTCTGGACAGCAACGGTGAATTGGCCGGAGCCATATCGCAGATGCCGGATTTGCGGGAACTGGAAGAATACCTGCAGCGCCGGGGGGCGGATATCGTGACGCAGTCCACGGACATTGTGCTGGAGCTGGATCTGAACTCACGGATTACCCGGCAAGTGGTGCGGCTGGCCAAAGAAGCCAGACGACCGGTGTACGGGATTCCGGGCAACCTTTCGGTAATTTTGGCGAACAAAGATGTTTTGGCGGATATTGATTGCTTTATCTGTAATGATATCGAAGCGGCCAAACTCTTTGATACTCGCGTGGACCGGGCAAACCGGGAAGGGCTGCAGCGGCAGCTGAAAGAATACGTGGACGCTTCAGGTCTTCAGTCGATGGTGATCACGTTGGGAGGGGATGGTTCCGTTTATTACGACCGGCGAACCGGTGATGCCGGCTATCAACCGGTCTTTCCCGTGGAAGTAGTGGAAACCTCCGGTGCGGGGGATGCGTTTTTTTCGGGAACCGTGATGGGCTTGACCCGACGGCAGCCGTTGCGGGAAGCGGTGGCCTGGGGCAGCCGGGTTGCGGCCTGGACCATTCAGTCGACAGAAAACGTCCGCCAGGATCTGGGTGAATTGCTGCGCCGGCAGGAAACATTCCGGTGAATTGTTTTTTGAAAAAAGGAAGTTAATCGGCGGGCCGGGCAGCGCAGACCGCCTGCCATTGCTGCAATTTAGTTTCCCAGGGCATGGTATGGGCGGGACTGGTGGATGGCAATAGAAAAAAACGGATGGGCGAAGCGGGAACTGCAACCTTTTTGCGAAACGTATCCCGGGCTTTGACGCCGTTGAAAAACACGGTGTGGATCTGTGGATGGTCATGAAAAAATGTTGCAAAATCATTGGACTGCTCATCGCGGATATTGGTATCCAGGCTTCCCTGGCGGCGGCCATTGGCGATGACGTCCCACAGTGCAATCCGGTGCGACAATAAAAACGCCAGCTTTTCGGTATATGATTTATCTTGTTCCACTCCGGCGCTGTCGCCGGGGTGGAACAATGTGAATATTATTTTCCAGAATTGGTTGCGGGGATTGGCGTAGTATTGCTGCTGCCGCAACGATTCTTCACCGGGCAGAGAACCCAGGATCAGAATCCGGGAGTCGCTGTCGGCCACCGGCGGGAAAGAGTATTTGCGGTCCATCGGGAATGCCTCCTTCGATGGTAGTGGACTTTAAAGGGGCTTGAACTATATTATAAACAAAAAATGCCGGCGACAGCAAAAAAAATGCACAAGCTCAAAAAGGTGCGGCAGGAAAGATACTGCGCAAAAGTTAGAAAATCATTGAAAAACATTTTGTGACGTAGATAAACATGGGACAAGTCGTTTTTTTTGTTATTGCGCAAGTTGCGGAAGAACCAAAAAACATATATAATTTATCTGTTGTTGATATTGACAATAACGATGGCGGATGTTTCATGACATGACTCACTAGCTCAACTGGCAGAGCAACTGACTCTTAATCAGTAGGTTGTAGGTTCGATTCCTACGTGGGTCACCAAAAGAATACAGTAACCACGCATTTTTAAAGGATGTGTGGTTTTTTAATTTTCGCGGGTTGTCTGCAAAGTTGGGCAAAAAATAATAAATCGGCCTTATTTTACCCATTAAAAAAAGCCGCCCTTTATAGGGCGGTTACTCAAACAACTATATAGAT
>DATMYQ010000037.1:0-13320 GCA_035560935.1 Patescibacteria group bacterium
CATATAAAGAGATAAATATCTGCAGAAAAGAGGTTGAGGGTGTGCGTATCAGTGAATTAATGAAACAACAGTGGACCAACAGCTCTGTTAGCACCACCAATATGTTTACCGTGGCTGCCGAAAATAGCGGTGACAACTCTCTGGTATCACAGGTTACACAGAGTTCCGGCGGCGTCACCACTAACAATATGAGTGATTTGTTCAGTTTGTGTGCGACCTACCGTTCGGACGCCACTTCGGATTCTTATGATTCCTCCTACAGTACTACGGACAGCAGCTTTAAAGTGAACGCCCAGGCGGCGCTAAAAAACAGAGACAGCCTGAACACGGAGATTCAGTCGGTGCTATCGGCTGCGGGCATTAAACTGGACTCTGCCACCAAGCTGACGTTTACCGTGGGGGCGGATAGCAGTATTTCCGTTTCCGGCGCCAAAGATGCCGCCACAAAAGCGAAAATTGAAGCGGCATTAAACAGTAAAACCGGTTTAGGAGCCACTATGATCAAACAGAACGTGGTGGTCAAGCTGCTGAACAATCAGGATGTCAGTCAGCTTCAGTATGATAAATGGGAAGTCGCCAATTTCCTGCAGGAAAAAGCGGGACAGGATATATCTGATTTGTCACTGGTGAATGGCCAACTGACGGGCGCCAATGAAAAATTGACCGCGCTGATCGACAGCGCGGATAAGAGCGGCAGCTCCAGCGCCAAGACGGTGCAGGAAATGATCGCGTCACTGAAAAAAGTGCTGTCCTACGGTCAGGACAAGATTCCGGACATGTCAGTCAGTTATGGCTATCAGCGCGGGGCGCTGATCGATAAAAATGTCCAGTACGGCTTCGGGCCCAACCAGTTAAAGTCCTGGTATGCGCAGGTGATGTCCGGCAGCAGTAGTAGCAGTTCTTCTTCCAACTACTGGGTGTAGAAAAGAACCAGGGGTAACAAAAAGACCAAACGGGCGGGATGGCAATGGAGGCCATACCGCCCGTTTGGTTTATACTATCCGTAAGAACTGGTGTAAGGGTTGGAAGTTTCGTTCCGGCCCTGGGGTGAAAATATAAACAGTACGGCTGATAGAATAATGAAAAGTAATGCGGTATAATCATAAATGATTTAGTGGATAAGGGAAAAATTGTATTGGGGAAGTAGAATATGATTCGATGTTGGCCGCAAACTCTACGGTACCAGTTAATTGTCATCACTTTGCTGGCAGTTACCATACCGATGTTTTTTACCGGTTATGTGGTAAAAAAAGAAGCGGAAAATGCGCTTCTGGATGAGAAACGTGTGAAACTGTTTGGGTTTGCCCGTTTATTGGATGCCTCTCTGGGCGAAGGGTATGAAAAGATTTTGGCGGAGAAAAATGCGTCTGGTCTTGACCGGGCCGGTCAAATTGCATTACTCAATGCCGCGCTGCGGGAACAGTGTGATATCATTGCCCAGAACGAACCCGGCGTGGGGGTCGGCTACTACAGCAAAAAACTGGACGCGATCATTACTTATGCTCCTAGCGTCGCCTATGAAAAAACCATCGGATTGCCGATTGCGCCGTTGCATCCAGGCCGCCGGGTGATGGAAACCGGTGAGAACCTGGTGGAATTTGGTCCGCTGGTGAGGGGGAATATCATGAATGCCATGATACCCATTCAGAGAGATCAGGAGATTATCGGCTATATCTGGGCGAATGAACTGACGGATGATGTGCAGGCGCAACTGGCGGTGATGGACAGGAAAATTTATACGTTTGGTGGATTGGGCATAGTATTGAGCCTATCGCTCCTGTTTTTTTTGCTGGGGAAGTTTGTCAACGATGTGGAGACGATTAAACAGGGGCTGCAAAACCTGAAATTTGATTTACGCTACCGGATTCCGCTGATGAAAGGCGAGACCGGAGAAATTGTCGCCGGTATCCATAATATGGCGCAGACGCTGGAGGATATCCGGTCGGTGAACGAAAATATCCTGCACAGCATTGCGGACGGGGTTATTACGGTGGACATGGCGGGGCGGATTACCACGATTAATCCGGCGGCTCGGGAAATGACCGGCTATCAGCCGGTGGAGCTGGTGGGCCAGCTGTACCGGGATGTGTTTTGCGGCGGCAACGGGTTTCACAGTCTGCTGCTGGATACGTTGGGAAGTGGCGCGAACCATGTTGCGCTAGAAACGGAATATCCGGTCAAGAACCGTTCTCTGTATGTCAGTATCAGTACCAGCCAGCTCAAGGACAGCGATGACCGAATGATCGGGGCGGTGGTGGTCTTTAAGGATCTGACTGAGAAGCATCGTCTGGAGGAGCAGATATGTCGCGCGGACCGGCTGGCATCGTTAGGTGAAATGATGGCGGGGATTGCTCACGAAATTCGAAACCCGCTCACCTCAGTCAAAGGCTTTGTCCAATATCTTCAGGAACTGGACGACGAAGCGGAACGCCGCGAATACATGCCAATTATCGTCAAGGAAGTGGACCGGGCCAACCGGGTTATTGATGAATTGCTGTATTTTGCCCGACCGACACATACAGAGTATCAGACAATGGACATGAATGAAGTCCTTACGAATACTTTGTTTTTAGTGAAAAACAAAACCACAACGCACCGGGTGGATTTTGTTCTGCGGCTGGCGGAACGGCTGCCGGCAGTCCGGGGTGATGCCGGACAGATCCGGCAGGTTCTGTTGAATTTACTGATCAATGCGATTCAGGCTATACCTGAGAATGGAAGAGTGGAGATTACCACCTGCCGGGAACGGGAGCAGATCGTGATTGAAATCCGGGACAATGGGTCGGGGATTCCGGAGGGAGACCAAATGAAAGTATTCGATCCGTTTTTCACGACAAAACCGACCGGTACCGGCCTGGGGCTGGCGATTGCCCAGCGCATTGTGAGCGCTCACCGTGGAAGTCTGAGTATCAGCAGTCAAATGGGGCAGGGAACCGCCGTCACCGTCGAGATTCCCGTTTGGAAAGAAGGGAGCGGGAAAAATGAAGGCTGATTATACTATTTTGGTAGCGGATGATGAAGAAAATGTGCGACGGTTGTTAGCTGCCGTGCTGAAGCGAGAAGGATATCCGGTGGAAGTGGCATCGGATGGCTTGGAAGCATTGGCAAAAATCAATGATTCAGCCCCTCAACTGGTGCTGATGGACATTCGTATGCCGCAGCTGGATGGGATTACCGCATTCCGGAAATTGCGGGAACAGGGGCACCGGATGCCGGTCATCCTGATGACGGCGTTTGCGGCGGTGGATACTGCAGTGGAAGCTTTGAAAGCGGGAGCGTTTGACTATCTGATCAAACCGTTTGACCTGGCGGAGGTCAAACTGTTGGTGAACCGGGCTTTTCAACTGCAGAGCATGAGCGAAGAAATCAAAGTGCTGCAGCAGGAATTGGCAGAGAACTACCGTCTGGATCGGATACTAACCAATAGTCCCAAAATGAAAGAACTTTGTAAAAATATTGCCAAACTGGCGCAGAGCAACGCCACCGTGTTGATTACCGGCGAAAGCGGTTCCGGCAAAGAACTGATCGCCAGTACTATCCACTATAACAGCGCCCGCAAACACGGACCGTTTGTCAAAATAAACTGCGGCGCCCTGCCGGAAAATTTATTGGAAAGTGAATTGTTCGGGCATGAAAAAGGTTCTTTCACCGGTGCTATCGCCCGGCGTACGGGCCGGTTTGAACAGGCGAATTCAGGGACTTTGTTTTTGGATGAAATCGGCGAATTTTCATTGAATTTACAGGTCAAGTTATTGCGGGTCATTCAGGAACGGGAGTTTGAGCGGGTGGGGGGCAATGAAACCATTAGGACAGATATCCGCGTTATGGCGGCGACGAACCGAAATCTGGAAGAAATGGTGGCCCGGGGAACTTTTAGGGAAGACTTGTATTATCGTCTGAACGTGGTCTCGCTATACGCACCGCCGCTGCGGGAGCGAAAACCCGACATTCACCTGCTGGCGGATTACTTTCTGCAGAAATATTCTCTGGAAAATCAAAAAGAAATCCTCGGTTACGATCATGACGCTTATGAACTCTTGCGGCAATACGATTGGCCGGGCAACGTCCGGGAAATGAAAAATGTAATTGAACGGGCGGTGATCATGAATACCGGGAATATTATTTTTGCGGAAGATTTGCCGGAAAAACTGACGGAGCGGGGCAATGCCGCGAAGCGATTTATTCCGGAGGCTCCTGCTGCCGGTGGCGTGACGCTTAAAGAGATGATGAAGAACGTCGAACGGCAGTTTATTCGGGAAGTTTTGGAAAACTACCGGGGCAACACAGCGAAAGCCGCCCGGGAATTAGGCATCAGCCGCCGGTCGCTGCAGTATAAAATTCAGGAATACCAACTGGAATAAACGCAAAAAAATGCGGCGGCCATCGCGCAAAAAAATGCGCCGGCGCCGCATTTTCGCATTGAGATCAAAGAAAAATACACCGCCTCAATGGCTGAAAAAACAGAAAACACAAGGGATTGACGAAATTCACCGGAATTTTCCGGCGTTTTTTTAATTTGGCACACTATGTGCGTTATAGAAGAGCATCACCCGTGCGAGCGGTGAAAGATGAACAGCGAGGAGGCTAACAAATTGAGCAAAGTAACAACGACGCAGGAAGCGGCGGCTTTGTTGAAGGATGGCATGGTGGTCATGATCGGCGGTTTTCTGGGAGCCGGGACACCCGACTGCATGATCCGGACCATGGTGAAAAACCAGGTGAGAGATCTGACCGTTATTGCCAATGACACTGCATTTCCTGAAGTGGGAATCGGCCGTCTGGTAGTGGGACGTCAGGTCAGAAAAGTGATTGTTTCCCATATTGGAACCAATCCGGAGACCGGTAAGCAAATGATTGCCAATGAACTGGAAGTGTCTCTGGTGCCGCAGGGGACTTTGGCGGAGCGGATTCGGGCCGCCGGTTCCGGACTGGGGGGCATTCTGACTCCGACCGGTGTGGGAACCGTAGTGGAGGAAGGGAAAGAAAAAATTTGCGTTGACGGTCGGGAATTTTTGCTGGAAACGCCACTCAAAGCCGATGTGGCCGTGATCAAGGCCTGCAAGGCGGACCGGATGGGAAACCTTATATACAACAAATCCGCGCGGAATTTCAATCCGGTCATGGCGCTGGCAGCGGATCTGGTCATCGCGGAAGTGGAAGAACTGGTGGAAGTCGGGGAGATCGATCCTGACGCCGTGATGACGCCGGGGATTTTGGTAGATAAAATCGTGGTGACTGGAGGGGCTTGCTGATGGACGCGAAAGAGATCATTGCCCGCCGGGTGGCGGCGGAACTGAAAGATGGCGATGTAGTTAATCTGGGTATTGGTCTGCCGACGATGGTAAGCAATTATCTGCCGGAGGGCGTGCAAATCATTTTGCAATCGGAAAATGGATTTGTCGGTCTGGGACCGGTTCAGGGGGAACCGCATCCGGATCTGGTCAATGCCGGAGGACAAGCGGCAGGAATCCTGCCCGGCGGCGCCGTATTTGACAGCCTGATTTCTTTTGCTCTGATTCGGGGCGGCCATGTGGATGTTACCGTTCTGGGTGGATTGCAGGTAGACCAGGAAGGAAACTTGGCCAATTGGATGGTGCCCGGTAAAATGGTTCCGGGTATGGGCGGTGCTATGGATTTGGTTGTCGGTACCAAAAAAGTTATCGTGGCTATGGAACATACCGCCAAAGGAAATCCGAAAATCCTTCGGCAGTGTACCTTGCCGCTTACGGGCAAAGGAGTTGTGTCGCTGATTATCACCGAACAGGCTGTATTCCGGGTGACTTCGGCAGGGCTGGTACTGGAAGAACTGGCGCCGGGGGTGGACCTGGCGACGGTCAGAGCGAATACCGAAGCGGAATTTAGCCTGCATGCAAGCATCCGGGAAAACCTGGGGGCGTAAGGTTTCCAGAATAAAATAAGAGGTGTGCAATACTATGATACAAGCCATATCACGGGGGCTGACCACGGTTGTTGGTCGCTATTTGCCCGATCCGTTGATTTTTGCTATTTTACTGGTCGTCATCACTTTTGTGTTGGGTATTACGATAACTCCCAACGGCCCGGTGGCGATGGTGCAAATGTTTGGAGATGGTTTCTGGAATCTGCTGGCTTTTTCCATGCAGATGGCTCTGGTGCTGGTCACCGGACATGCGCTGGCCAGTTCCCCGCTGCTTCGCCAGGGGATGAGGCGGTTGGCGGCGGTGGCCAAAACACCGGAGCAGGGCGTCATGCTGGTTGTGTTCATGTCGTCCATCTGTTCGGTGATTAACTGGGGGTTCGGCCTGGTGGTAGGCGCCCTGTTTGCCCGGGAAGTAGCCCGGCGCATCACTAATTCGGACTATCGCCTGCTGATCGCCAGCGCCTACATCGGGTTTCTGTGCTGGCATGGGGGGCTGTCCGCTTCGGTGCCGTTGGTAGCGGCAACTAAGGGCAACCCAATGGAAAAAATCGCCGGGATTATTCCCTTATCGCAGACTTTGTTTACACCGTTTAACCTTTTTATCACCCTGGCGTTGATTGTGACGCTGCCGTTTCTCTGTAAAATGATGATGCCCAAACCGGAGGACGTTGTGGCAGTGGATCCGGCGTTGCTGGAGGAAGAGGCTTCAACCGCCAAAACGCTGGGACCCAACGCAACTTTTGCGGAAAAACTGGAAGAAAGTATGTTGCTGTCGCTGGTTATCGGTGCGTTTGGCGTCGCCTATCTGGGAATGTACTTTGCCCAAAATGGATTTAATATGAATATCAACACCGTTAATATGATCTTTTTTACGGCGGGTATTGTGCTGCACAAAACGCCGATGTCCTACATGCGGGCCGTGACCAACGCCGCCCGGGGCACGGCCGGAATTCTTATCCAGTTCCCATTGTATGCGGCCATTCAGGTAATGATGGAGCATTCCGGATTAGGTGGTATTATTACCAATTGGTTTGTCAATATTGCCAACAAGGATACCTTTCCCATCCTGGTGTTTTTTAGCTCCGGCATTATTAATTTTGCTGTTCCTTCCGGCGGTGGTCACTGGGTTGTACAAGGTCCGTTCGTCATTCCGGCGGCGCAGGCGTTGGGGGCGGATATGGGGAAAGCCACCATGGCCATTGCCTATGGTGAAGCCTGGATGAATATGGCGCAGCCTTTTTGGGCGCTGCCGGCGCTGGCGATTGCCGGTTTGGGCGTACGGGACATTATGGGATACTGCGTCACCTCGTTGTTTTTTTCGGGGATTATTTTCGTCATTGGTTTGCATTTTTTATAAACCGGGATAGTGAAG
The DNA here is from genome assembly GCA_035560935.1 of Patescibacteria group bacterium. GTDB lineage: Bacteria > Bacillota > Negativicutes > Sporomusales > Sporomusaceae > DATMYQ01. The sequence continues at coordinate 7,272 of DATMYQ010000037.1, forward strand.
GGAGTTTTGATGATGAGAGAAGTTGTGATCGCGGGAGCGCTGCGTACGGCCATTGGCAGCTTTAATGGTGCGTTGCGTTCGTTTGGCGCCACAGAGCTGGGAGCAAAAGCAATCGCGGCGGTACTGGAGCAGACAGGAGTGGATCCGGCCTGCGTCGATGAAGTGATTTTTGGTAATGTGCTGCAAGCGGGACTGGGACAGAATCCGGCCCGGCAGGCGGCGATTCAGGCCGGAATTCCGGTAGAAGTGCCATCGTATACCATTAACAAAGTTTGCGGTTCCGGACTAAAAACGGTTAATCTGGCGGCGCAGGCGATACGCTGCGGCGACGCGGATGTGGTTGTGGCCGGTGGCATGGAAAGCATGAGCAATGCGCCGTACGTTTTGGACAGCAAAGCCCGCTGGGGTTATCGCATGGGAAATTCACAGGTCGTCGACGTGATGATCCGCGACGGACTGTGGTGCGCTTTTAACGATTACCACATGGGAATCACGGCCGAAAATGTAGCGGAGCGTTATGGCATTACCCGGGAAATGCAGGATCAACTGGCGTTTGAATCGCAGGAAAAAGCGGCCCGGGCCATTGCGTCCGGAGCTTTCCGTCAGGAGATCATCCCGGTTTCCGTCAAAGGAAAACAGAGTGATACGGTGTTCGATACCGATGAGTATCCGAAAGCCAATACCAGTCTGGATTCTCTCCGCGGCCTGAAGACAGCCTTTAAAAAAGAAGGCAGCGTGACGGCGGGCAATGCATCCGGAATTAACGACGGCGCGGCGGCTGTGCTGATCATGTCGACGGACAAGGCAAAACAGTTGGGAATTAAGCCATTGGCAAAAATCATCGGCTATGGTGCCGGTGGGGTTGACCCCGCTGTCATGGGTATGGGGCCGGTTCCGGCAACACGTCAGGCTTTGCTCAGGGCGGGACTGCGGGTCGACGATCTGGACCTGATTGAAGCCAATGAAGCGTTTGCGGCCCAGTTTCTGGCGGTGGGCAAGGAACTTGGCTTTGATCAAGACCGGGTCAATGTCAACGGCGGTGCGATTGCCCTGGGACATCCGGTCGGCGCCAGCGGCGCCCGGATTCTGGTCACTTTGCTGCATGCGCTGGAGCAGCGGGGGGCAAAACGGGGATTGGCAACCCTCTGCATCGGCGGTGGTCAGGGAGTGGCCACCGTGGTGGAACGATTATAGACCTCCGGTGCATTTACGGTCTGGTTCATTAAAAAATAAGTCGCGATGAAACGGTGCATTGCCCGTTTCTCGCGGCTTGTTTTTAATTTCAGATGCTGGTTGAGATAGGCGACGACGCCGGTTAATGGATATTGAATTTCGTTATAATGATGTATAATGGAAGCGATCAACGGCTCAAACGCTTGGAGAGCCGGAAGGCGAGAAGGGAGCTGAAAAGATGAACATAAGGAAAAAATGGGTAACCGGTAACTTGCTGATGAAGGTGATATTCTGTTTGCTGGCCGGCAGCATACTGGCGTTTCCGGGAGCAGCGTTGGCCGGGAGCGTGCCCGGTCCCATGACGCAGCAGGATTTTGGCGTGGGAGCGCTTCAGCTGGCCGCTGATTTCAATTCACTGGCAGGACGTTTTGATCCGCCTTTAGTGCAGGTAAAACGTGTTTTGTGGGGAGCGGACGGGAGATACCATGTTACCTGGCAAAATGATTTTGTTGAAATCTCGGCCATTGAACTGCCGGAAGCGTTGCCGGTCAGCCGGGTTCGCGTCAGCAGCAGCCAATACCCCACTCCGCGCAATGTCCGGGTGGGTGATACTGTGGAAGATGTGGAACGGGCGTACGGACCGCCACATATGATGAGGACCATTGGCGATGAACAGCGACTGGTCTACAACCGGGAAGGCGGCCCCAATCCCTACATTAACAGCCTGGTGTTTTTCATCGATGCGGACGGAAAAATAACCGGCATTGCATTATTCGACGCTACGGCGGAGTGACCCTGGCGCCGTTGTTTTGGCGTTTGCCGGTTACGGTAAAGAAAGGGAATAAAAAGCAGAGGCCTCCCGACGGATGGGTGCCTCTGCTTTTTGATCATGCGCAGCAGAAAAAGGCAGGGTAGAACGGAGTCAACTGCCGAAACTTTGCTCCGTCCGTTCGATGATTTCATCCTGCAATTCACGGCTCAGATTGTGAAAATGGTCGCTGTAGCCGGCAACACGGACGATCAGGTCTTTGTATTCTTCCGGGTGCTGCTGCGCGTCCAGCAGCGTCTGGCGATCGATGACGTTGAACTGGACATGATGGCCGTCCAGGCTGAAATAGGAGCGGATCAGATTGGCCATGTTGTCCAGGCCCTGCTCGCCGGCCACCACTGCCGGCGTGAATTTCTGATTCAACAGCGTGCCGCCGGTCATCAAATGGTCCATTTTCGCAGCGGATTTGATGACCGCCGTGGGGCCCAGACGGTCGGCGCCTTTGTCCGGAGATATCCCTTCGGATACCGGTTTGCCGCGACGGCGTCCATTGGGGCTGGCGCCCATCACTGAACCGAAATATACATGGCAGGTGGTGGGCAGCATGTCAATTCGATATTGGCCGCCCTTGGTGTTGGGCCGGCCGGTTACTTCGTCGTGGAAGGCCCGGAAGGCTTCCTGCATCCGCTGGTCGGCAACATCGTCATCGTTGCCGTAGCGGGGGCTTTTTTCCCGGACGGCGTGGTAAATTTCCTCATAACCGTTAAAGTTGGCGTCCAGCGCCTGAATCAGCTCGGACAGGGTAAAGTGCTGACGCTCATAGACGTTGTGGCGAATGGCGGCCAGGCTGTCGGCCAGCGTACCGATGCCAACGCCCTGGATGTAGTTGGTATTGTAACGGGCGCCGCCGGCGTTGTAGTCGCGGCCTTTTTGAATACAGTCATCGATAACGATCGAGAAGAACGGCACCGGCATATGATGAGCGTAGATCTGCTCGATCACATTGTTGCCCTGGACTTTGACATCGACGAAATAGCGAAGCTGGCAGCGGAAAGCGGCAAAAAACTCTTCATAAGAGGCAAAGTCTTCGGGTTGGCCGGTTTGCGGCCCTAACTGCCGGCCGCTGATTTTGTCAAAGCCGTTGTTCAATGTCAGTTCCAGGATCTTCGGCAGATTCAGATAACCGGTCAGGATATAGGCTTCTTTGCCGAAGGCGCCGGTTTCCACGCAGCCGCTGGCGCCGCCCTGACGGGCATCAGCCAGGGTTTTACCGGCGTTCAGCAGTTCCTGGACGATGGCTTCCGTGTTGTAGAACGCCGGTTGTCCCCAGCCCTTGCGGGAGATGGCGCAGGCCTTTTTTAGAAAGTGCAGCGGTGTTTTCCGGCTGATCTGGACGTTGGAACTGGGCTGTAATAGCCGCATGCTGTCCATCGTTTCCAGGATCAGATAGGAGACGGCGTTGACGCCGTCGGTGCCGTCGGCGGTGATGCCGCCGGTATTGAGATTGACAAAGTCTGTGTAGGTGCCGCTTTCTTTCAGGGTGATACCGACTTTGGGCGGGGCCGGCTGATTATTGAACTTCACCCAGAAGCATTGCAGCAGCTCCAGAGCACTTTCGCGGGTCAGACGTCCCGCGGCCAGATCCTGTTGGTAAAAAGGATGGAGGTGCTGGTCCAGACGTCCGGGGCTTAACGCATCCCAGGGGTTCAGTTCAATGGTGACACCCAGATGCAAAAACCAGTACATTTGCAGCGCCTGATGAAAGGTTTGGGGGGCGTGGGCCGGTACCACGTCGCAATTGGCGGCGATTTGCAGCAATTCGGCTTTGCGGGCGGGATCGGTTGCCGCAGCAGCCAGTTCCCGGGCCCGCTCGGCATAACGGCGCCCCAGCGTGATGATGGCATCGCAGCAGACGGACATGGCTTCTAATTCCAGACGCTTTTCATACGCCTGCGGGTCCCGCAGGGTGTCCAGGTCCGCCAAGGCAGCAGTGATGTCAGCTTTGAAATCCAGGAAACCTTTTTGGTATATCTTGCCGTCGGCGACCGAATGGCCGGGGCCGCGTTGTTCCATAAATTCGGTAAAGATACCGCTTTCGTAACAGGACCGCCATTCCGGCGTCATTCGGCCCAAAATCCGCTGACGCAGGGAACGGTTCTGCCAGTAGGGGATAATTTCCTTTTCCTGTACCTGGCGGGCGTTGTCCGTGACCCGGAAGAAAATTTTGTCACGCTGATCCATCACCGTGAGATCTTCCATGGTGTGGCAGCACAGTTCGGGAAAAGACGGAGACCACTGAGGCTGTTCGGCTTTTTCGCCGACGATCAGTTCGCCATCCCCCAGCCAAAGTTTTTTGTTTTCCAACAGATGTTGAAATATCAGTGCTCGCAATAGCGGGGTCTCCACCGTGCCGGCATAGCGGCGGCAGGCGGCAGTGATCAGTTCCGCCCGTTCTGTGGACAGGTGGGGAATGGCGGCGAGACTTTCTTCCCGGAGTTTTTGTACCCGGGGGCTGAGGCGGTGTTCCATACTGTTTCCTCCGTTCATTTTGAGTTTCACAAGATTACCCGCCAATGTGCGTGCTAAAGCCGGCGGCGGTAAAGCGGCAACTGATGGTGTCGAGACGTTCCGGAGACGGTGCCGCCAAGGCTTCGCGGCTAGTGGTCCGGCCCAGCCGTTGGTATTTGCTGGCGCCGGTGGTGTGGTAGGGTAACAGGTGCAGCTGGCGGGGCGACAGCGGCGACAACCGGGCGATGAATGCTTCGATTGTGGCGTCGTCGGCATTGACGCCTTCGATCAGCGGCAACCGCAGGGCGATGGTCGCGCCGGCAGCCGCCAGTTTTTTTAAGTTATCCAGTATTAGTGTGTTGTCCTGGCCGGTATAATGGCGATGCGGCTCCGGATCGGGATGTTTGACATCGTACAGGAACAAATCGGTCCAGGGCAACAGGCGTTCGAAGACGCTAAACGGCACATGACCGCAGGTGTCCATCGCCACATGCAATCCCTGTTCCTTACAGGCGCGAGTCAGCTGTTCCAGCGGGCCGGGCTGGCACAAAGCTTCACCGCCGGAAAAAGTGACACCGCCGCCGGACTCTTCGTAGAACATCCGGTCTTTAAGGATTTCCTGCAGTAACTTGTCCGGTGTGAAACGAGTGTGGCCGGCCAGCGTCCGGGCGCCCTGCCAACAGCGCTCCACGCAGCGGCCACAGGCGATGCATTGTTGCCGATCCTGCCGCATTTCATTGGCGCTGGCCTGGATCGCCCCCGTGGGGCAGACTTCGAGGCAACGCCGGCAGCCGCCGCACTTTTCTTCGTCAAACAATAGCTCGGGTGTGAATTGCTGGCTTTCCGGATTGTGGCACCACCGGCAGCGAAGCGGACAGCCTTTGAAAAAAATGGTGGTGCGGATGCCGGGTCCGTCATGGAGACAAAAACGCTGGAGATTAAAAATCACCGGTGCGGAATCGTTCATGCCGGCTCCCGAAATGGATTGGGAATGCTGACCACCAGTATCCGCACCATTTTGTTGGTGTAGTTGACCCAGTTGTGGGGCTGGGTGGACTCAAAATGGGCGGAATCACCGGGATACAGCTCCTGCTGTTCCTTGTCGATGAACAGGGTCAGCGTTCCTTCCAATACATAAATGAATTCTTCCCCTTCGTGAGGATAAGAAGAAATGACTTCGTTGCTGTTGATCGGCACCAGTTCCAACAAACGGGGTAACAACAGCTTGGGAGCGGCGTGATCCGTCAGATGATAATGGATGAAATGCCCCTGGTCCACTTGACTGACGGTTTTTTCATAACTGCGCAGAATCAAACGGCGATAGTTAGGCTGTGTGCTGCTGAAAAAATGAGAAAAATCCACTCCCAGCACCCGGGCGACATTGGCCAGGGAATCGGTGGCGATATCGGTAAGGCCCCGTTCCAACTGGGACAAATAGCCGATGGACAACCCAGCTTGCTGGCTGAGATCCTTCAGGGTCATTTTGTTTTTCCGGCGGACTTCTTTGATTTTTTGGCCAAGTGGTTTGGACATAGTAGCCTCCTCTGCTTTGTAGCAGGGACCCTGCTCAATGTGAATGATTGTTTATGAGTGTAAGTA
>DATMYQ010000038.1:0-4016 GCA_035560935.1 Patescibacteria group bacterium
AAGTAAATGTTAATAAAAGCGAGGCTGCATTGGAACTTATGTTCCGACGCAGCCTCGCTTGTTGCTAGCGGGAAGGTTTTGTTGTCAGTGAACGCGCCAGTTGTTCTAATTCTTGCGGTGACTGGCAACCTTCAATGGTAATCTGTTGATTTCCCAAAGTTATAGTGACTTGGTGCAACGATGAAGTATCTTTGCTGGACCCCGAAGAAGGTGAAGGGAGCGATTTGTCTGCCGTTGTTGTTAAATGCTGCTGGATAATAGTAACTTCTTGCTGTGTTCCGCGAAAGTAGGTTTGGACAATTTGCCCGGTGGCAGGGTCAGTGACGACCAGATCCGGAGTTTGGCCGGGGAGTACCAGAGGCGTTAAGGTGGGTTCTTCAACTGCCAGGGGTGCCGGCCCTGTTGAGACGGTCAGGGAATCAGGCGGCAGGGCAACAGAACGCCGGCTATTCTCGGATAGTGCCAGAAACTTGTTGGCCTTCAGTGACGGCAAGGGTGCTTCCTGAATGGTACGGGGCGGTGCAGCTGTTATGCCGGGTGCAACATCCGGAGCCATGACCTTTCTGTGCTCCGGAGTGGGAGGCGCCGATGAAGACAATTCTGGTGGCGGGAATGTTGATGCGGGTGGAGGAAGAACAAGGTGTGAGGGGGCCGTGTCCTGGGCTGGCGATGTTGCCGCTGCGGAAGGCGCTTTGGCTGCTGACGCCGGGGCTTTCGTGTCCGGTACTGTGGTAGCTTCGACAAAAGCCGGAACTGTGGAAGCCGGCGAGGTTTGCGGTGAGGTTGGCGGCGGGAGTATTTCCTCCGGTGACGCCGGCAGCAGGTTCAAGGCTGCGACCACCAGGACGGCGGCGACGGTTCCCAGACTGCCGCTATACAGCCAGAAACGGCGGCGTTTTTGCGTGGAAGTGAAAGATTCAGAAAGCGTTTTGTCCACAATCTGATTCAGCAAATATTGCGGTGGCGGCACCGGATCGGCATTTTGTTGAATCCAGTCCGCAATTGATGCCAGTTCAGACAAAGCGTTGTCCGTGCAGTCCGGTTGGCGGCCGGCGTTGATTTCATCCAGCAAGCGGGACAGTTCCTCTGCTTCGTTCTTATTCCACGGTCTCATCGATTCCGACATTCAGTTCACCTCCATATCCGGTCAGCCTTGGATATTCCTTGCCTGGCTAATAGATCACGTAAGTTTTTCAACGCTCGTTGCTGGAGCATTTTTACTGCGGCTTCGGATTTTCCCAGCGCAATTGCCGTTTCTCGTACCGGCAGACCGGCTATGATCCGCAATTCAACGGTTTGCCGCTGTTCTTCCGGCAGTTGTCGCAGTACCTGCCGGATCGTTTCGCGCTGCTCGGAGCGAATGGCGGCTAAGTCGGGCTGATTTGGATCATCCGCCAGCGGCTGCTCCTCGTCCAGTTCTACAAGACTGGGGCTACGGCCCTGCTTCCGCCAAAAATCCCGGATCAGATTCAGGGCAATGTGCTGGAGATAGGTTTTAAACAGGGCGCCGGTTTGCCGGTAAGTCGGCAATGAACGAAAGGCGCGAAAAAAACTTTCTTGTGTGATCTCCTGGGCATCTTCGGGGCTGCCGATTTTATACGCGACAAAACGATATAATGGCTGCCAGTGCAGTGTCACCAGTTCGTTGAGAGCGTCGCGGCCGCCATGTTGAGCTCTTTCGATCAGAGCTTCCTCGTTTTGCATCCTTACACCCGCTTTATCAATAAACTCTGAAATATCAAAATGAATGTCCCGGACAATAGTTGAACCGGGTTTTATAAACGCTAGGCTATCCTTCCATTCTCCGGGCAATAGGGGAAATCCTGTTTTACATCCTGTGGAACGGTGCAAGGATTATCTGCGGACAGACAGAAGCCGCTTTCTTCTTATATAAACGAAACACCTCAGTAAAAAGTAACGCAGCGTACCAAAGAAAAAAAGTAGAAACGGCGTTACTTTTTTTCCCTTGCCGCGTTTATGATACCAAAAGCGGCAAACAGAACATCATAAATCAAATTGCCGGCAGAAGGAGAGGAACTGAACATGAAACGATTGAGTGTGATCGTGCTGATTCTATGCTTTTTATCCACGGCGGTAGCGGCTCCCGCTATCATGGCGGAACAGGTCAAACAGACTGAAATCAAGGTGGCCGTTAGCGCCAATAATTTACCGTTGCAAGATCTATTGAATGTACTTAGTGAACGGACGGGAATCCGTATTCTGGCGGTCCCGGACGTGGCCGGTAAAAAAGTTGACCTGCAGATAAAAGCCGGTGACACACTGGAGCAGGTGCTGACATTGCTGAGCCGGACTTACCAGCTAAGTTACCGGATGAATGAACAGGAGAAAGCTATTGTAGTGTTTCCGGGATCTTACTACAATGAATCCTATCCTGCGGCAGCACCGGCGCTTTTCCTGAAGGCGGATGCGCTGGGGCAGGGCAACGCAAAAATGAATAACCGTATGATGGTTGCTGGTATGCCGGCCCCGTATCCGTCCCGGGGAAACTGGAATACGGAAGAATATAAGCACAAGCAGGATAACCAGTATCAGGAAGTTGCCCATACGCCGGTTTCCACTTTTTCCATTGATGTCGACACGGCTTCCTACAGTAACGTTCGCCGGTTTATCAATTCCGGACAATTGCCGCCGGCGGACGCAGTCCGAACCGAAGAACTGATCAACTATTTTACCTATGACTACCCGCAACCGAAGGATAACCAGCCCATTGCTGTAACCACCGAGCTGGGCGAATGCCCCTGGCAGCCGGGGCATCAACTGGTCCTGCTGGGCATTCAGGGAAAAAACATTCCCATGGAGGCGTTGCCGCCGGGAAATCTGGTATTTTTAATCGATGTGTCCGGCTCCATGAACGAGCCCAATAAACTGCCGCTGCTGAAAACCGCGTTCAAAATGATGGTGAAACAAATGCGTGATATCGATACGGTGTCCATCGTGGTGTACGCCGGACAGGCGGGTGTGGTCCTGGAGCCCACCTCCGGTGCGGACAAGGAGAAAATTATTCAGGCGATTGACGATTTGCGGGCGGGCGGTTCAACGGCCGGCGGCGAAGGAATCCAGCTGGCTTACCGTCTGGCCAAAGAACATTTCCGGCGAGATGGAAACAACCGGGTGATTTTGGCCACTGACGGGGATTTTAACGTGGGCGTGTCCAGTGAAGGCGAAATGGTCCGAATGATCGAAGAAAAACGCCAGGACGGAATTTTCCTCAGCGTGCTGGGTTTTGGCACCGGCAACATCAAAGACAACAAGATGGAGGCGCTGGCCGATAAAGGCAATGGAATATACGCCTATATCGACAACGCCCAGGAAGCCAAACGGGTGGTGGTTGGACAGTTGGCCGGCACTTTGTACACCATTGCCAAAGATGTCAAAGTGCAGGTGGAATTCAATCCGGCCAAAGTAAAGTATTATCGCCTGCTTGGCTATGAAAATAGGCTGTTGGACAAGCAGGATTTTAATGATGACCAAAAAGATGCCGGTGACATGGGTGCGGGGCATTCGGTAACGGCTCTGTATGAAGTAATTCCCGCCGGTTCGGCAGAGGTGGCAGGAACGGTGGATTCGTTGATTTATCAGCGTTCAGAGCCGGTTTCCAGTTCCGATTTGATGCAGGTGAAGGTCCGCTATAAACAACCGGCCGATCAGTCCAGCCAATTGATGACCCGGCGGGTTGAGGCTGCCGTCCATGCCGGAGAGAGGTCGGAGCAGTTCCGGTTTGCCGCCGCTGTGGCTGAATACGGCCTGTTGTTAACCAAATCCGAATTTAAAGGACAGGCCTCGTACCGCCAGGTCCAGGATTTGGCGGCCGGTGCAAAGGGGGCTGATCCGGAAGGATATCGGAGTGAATTTATGCGGCTGGTTGAAATCAGTCCATTGCTGGACGGAAAATAACTGATAACGGATGCACGTGGAACGTGGAAATGTCGGCACAAAATTTTAAAATGTTTATCCATGAAGGATATTAAAACAAAACACCCCCGGCGATGTAGCGC
>DATMYQ010000039.1:0-8967 GCA_035560935.1 Patescibacteria group bacterium
TAATAATACCACAAAGCCAATCAAGAAACAAAAGAAAATTTACAAGGAGTGATTATCAATGAAAGAGGTTCTGGATTTTTTAGCGGAAAATAAAGTGTTTTACTTGGCAACAACAAGCGAAGATCAGCCACATGTTCGGCCAATGGGATTTGTAATGGAATGGGACGGAAAACTGACTTTTTGTACTTCCAATCAAAAAGACATGTACAATCAGTTGGTGGTTAACCCTAATGTCGAAATCTGCTGTGTTGCTGCCAACTATGATACTTTGCGCCTCTGCGGCAAAGTGGTTTTCTGCACTACGGAGGAAACACAGCGGAAGGCATTGGAAATAATGCCTTCCCTCAGCAAGATGTACGCCGTGGGCGATGGTAAGTTTGAGATATTCTGTCTGGACCATGCCCGGGCAGTATGCCAAACGATGTTGGGTGAAAAGAAAATATTAGTTATTTAGGCAGCGAATCAGTAGTCAGAAATTCTAGCAATAAGCAAACCATTATTATCAATTCCTAAATCACTCAAACCATCAATTTTAGCTGTTTCTATTTTTCTGAGTAAGTGCTGCAAAATATGTGCAGTTTCACCGTAATAAACAGATAATCGTATGTTGTATGCGTGACGAGTACCGAAACAAGGATTCCAAATAGAACTGATAACGTGAACAATTGTAAGGAGTTGAAAGCATGATTTTAGGTGTTAGCGCGAGCGGTCGCGCAAATGGAGTAACAAGTGAAGCTGTAAAAGCGGTTTTGGCGGCCACCGACCTGGAATATGACTATGTCTCCCTTGCCGGAAAACGCATAAACGGCTGCATCGGATGTACACTCTGTGCATCCGATAATCGGTGCCATCTGCAGGACGACTGGAACGACATAGGCGACAAAATGCTGAAGGCTGACGCCATTGTATTTGGTGCACCCAATTATTTTAGTAAGATAAATGCAATGGGGCATGCCTGCTGGGAGAGAACCTTTTCTTTCCGTCACAGGGAAATATTCAATCTGGCCGGTAAACTCGGAGTCGTCATAAGTGCCGGGTATGAAGGGGAAGATTTTGTGAAACCGCAAATTGAAGATTTCATGCTTCGCAATAAGATGGCAGTGGTTGAATCTGTGAGGGTTGAGGGGTACGGCCAATGTTATACCTGTGGCTACGGACACGATTGTGGGGTCGGCCGGGTCGTTAGAGTCCACGGTTTTCTCGACAAGATTGAAGACAGAGACTTCCCACCACATTTTAAACAGCAAGAACTAGCGCAACATCAAGCTTACAAGGCAGGAAAAGTATTAGGTTCCATATTGCGGAACCGCATTTGAACTGCATTTATTTACTTGAAAAAAGCGCCATGAAAAAGAGCCTTGGCGCTAAGGACGAACGGAGTTCTAGTCGGAAGATCGATAAAGATAAAGCCATCTGTTAAATATACGCAACAATTTAAACTATCAATAAAAGCAGCAAATTCATCCTGGCGAGGATAAACTTGCTGCTTTTTGGGGGGATATGCAAAAATACCCTAACCCAAGTCATACATACAAAAAAGATGTTCAATCGAGCGATCAAACATCTCCAATCGGCATTTATTATTTTACCAGTTCGGGATAAAGCAGCTTCGCCAGTTCTTCTGCACCATCCGCCAAACGAAAAGTCGGAGTGGATACCAGTTTTTCGTCGATCAGGAAAACCTGTCCTTCCCGGACCGCTTTGATCTTATCGAAGCCGGGCCGGGCTTTGACGGCTACCGGCGTAATTCCCGGATTCATCGGTCCTTTCTGAGCCAGGTATACATCAATGTCAGCGCCTTTCAGCAACAGACGTTCGGTACCGTAGGCGGCAATGCTGCTGCCGCCTTTCAGCGGCGTGGCATCGGCGGCCACGTTGATTCCGCCGGCCTGCTGCAATAGTAATGCCGGCAAACTGTCAGCGGTCACCGTGCGATATTCCGTGGCGGTGGTTTCAAAATACACCCGTTTTTTCACCGGTGCCTGGGCTGTCCGGGCCGCTATGGCGTCCAGGCGTTGATGAAACGCTGTCAACTGCGCTTGTGCCTGCGGTTCCCGACCGGTCAGAATCGCCAGTTTCTGAATGTATTCATCAAATTCGGCAAACTTCTCCGGATACAGCGCCACTACCGGAATTTTAGCATTTTCCAGCGTCTTGACAAAGTCCGGATGGCTCTGGCGGATAAAGGGCCGGATCAGCACCAGATCCGGCTGAGCCGCCAGCACCCGCTCCGGATCGGCCCGATAGTCAAACGCCGGCTTACCCAGCGCCGCCGGGGGATAGGTTTCCGTCGTGCTGACACCGATCACTTCCTGATCCAGGCCCAGCGAAAATAAGTTTTCGGTATGAGCGGAATACAATGAAATAATGCGCCGGGCCGGTGCTTTCAGCACCACGGTTTTGCCCTGATCATCCGTCACCCGGATGCCACCGGAAGCCTCCGGTGCTGGCGCTGGCCGATTGCCGCCGCAGCCGGACAATCCGGTTAACAGCAATAGCAGCACCGCCAGTAAGGTTATTTTTTTTTGTTTTCCCGGCAAGAATGCACCCATGATATTCCGCTTCCTTTTTTCATTTGTTTTTAACGCACTCTTAATCAGCGGTTTCTTAACACTCCGGTAAGATAGCCAGTCCCCGCTCCCCGGCCCGGACCACATGGATCCGAAATACGTCGCGAATCCGTTCCGGCGTCAAAATTGCCGCCGCCGGCCCGGCGGAAACGAGCTGCCCCGCCTGCAACACCGCCACATCACTGCAGAAGGCGCTGGTCAGATTCAAATCATGCATGATGGAAACCACCGTCAGGCGGCGTTCCCGGCACAGCCGCCCCAGTAAATCCAGGCAGCGGATGCTGTAGTATACGTCCATGTTGGAGAAGGCCTCGTCTAAAAACAGGATCTCCGGCTGCTGCGCCAGCGCTTTGGCAAAAATCACCCGCTGCCGCTCGCCGCCGCTCAGCTCGGTAATCAACCGGCCGGCAAAATTCAGCGTTTCTGTCCATTCCATCGCCTGATGCGCCTGTTCCAGATCCTGATCGGAGTAGCCGGCCAAACGACTTTTATGGGGTATCCGCCCCATCAGCACAATATCCAGGCAGGTGAACGGAAAGCGAATATCCAGGTTTTGCGGTACCACCGCCGCCAGCCGGGCCAATTCATCCAGCGGATATTCGCCGATGGGCCGGCCTTTCAGCAGCACCCGGCCACCGGTCGGATGCAACTGTCCGGTAACCAGGTTCAGCAACGTCGTTTTTCCGGAACCGTTGGGCCCCACAATGCCCCAAAAGCCGCCGGACGCCACCTCCAGTTGCACATCCTGCAAAGTTTGCGGCCGGTCAGGCGAACGATGGGCATAGCCAAAACTCAAATTGTCCACACAAAGCATGGTCACCGTACCGTCACCCACTTCACTGCAACGACTTGTTGCGCATGCGGAAAATATATACGAAGAAAGGACCGCCCAACAGGGTGGTCAGCACACCCACCGGAATTTCCACGTTCATTACCGAGCGGGCGAAGGTATCCGCCGCCAGCAGCAACACTCCGCCCGACAGACCACACAACGGAATCAGCGCTTTATTGTCCGAACCCACCAGCATCCGCAGCATATGTGGCACAATCAGGCCCACAAAGCCAATAATGCCGCCGATGGCCACGCAGACGGCCGTAATCAGCGCTCCGGCCGCCAACAGGATTTTCCGCAGCCGGCCGCCGTCGATGCCCAGGTGCCGCGCCTCCCGGTCGCCCAGGGAAAGCACGTTCAAATCCTCGGCGTAGTAATAACAAACCAAGCAGGCCACCAATACCAGCGGCAGGCCATACAGGAAATGTTCCCAGGTCTTGGCGGCAAGACTGCCGATCAGCCAGGCCACAATCGCCGATACCTGCTCCCCGGCCAGACTTTTCACCATGGTGATCGCCGCGGTTAAAATGCTGCTGACGATGATACCGGCAATCACCAGATTGGCGGACGAGACATAACCGCCCACCCGGGCAATCGCCACCACCACCACCAGCGTCAAAACGGCGCCGGCAAAGGCAAACAACGTCACCGGTAAATTGCCGGCGGCAAAAATATTCAGATAAATTGCCACGCTGGCGCCAAAAGCGGCGCCGGTGGAAACACCCATAGTATAGGAATCGGCCAGCGGGTTCATCAATAAGGCCTGAAAGACGACTCCGGCCACGGCCAAACCGCCTCCCACCACCAGCGCGCAGAGAATCCGGGGCAACCGGACATCCCAGATGATCGCCGGTTTGGCAGGGTTCATCGCGTCGTACAAAGAAGAATCGCCGCTTAATTTGCCGCTGACGACGGAAAATACATCGGCCACGCTGATTTCCGCCCGGCCAAACGTAATCGCCAGCACGGTCAGCAGCACCGCCACCGCCAATAGCGACCAGCCGGCCACTACCACCGTCCGGCGCTGGGACCGCAACAGTTCGCCCAGATTCCGGGACTGCCGTTCAAACGCGTTCATTACCGCTTACTGAACCGGTTTGGTCCGTTTGGTCAAAATAGTGGACAGATAATTTACGCTGCTCGGTCCCACAACGTCGAAGTCGCGGATGATTTCTTCACCCTCCAGGCCGCATTTGGACACCATGACCGCGTTGTCTTTCATTTCAAACTGTTGCAGTTTGTCGACAACCTGCTCAAAGTTTTTATACACTTTCATCAGTACTAGGCTGTCAGCCACCGCCATCGCCTGGTTCAGTTTTTCTTCATCAATGGTGGCCGGCACGATGCAGAGAACGTCGTTGCCTTCCGCCAGCGGAATGCCCAGGCGGCTGCCAATGGCGCAGAACGCGTTGATGCCGGGTACGGTGATGATTTCATGACCGCTGTCTTCCAACAGGCGGTATACATACATGTAGGTGCTGTACAACATCGGGTCACCCAGCGTCAGGAAGACCACTTTTTTTCCCTTATTCAGCAAACCCAAAATTTCGGTTTTATTATTCTCCCAGGCGTCCGTCAAGGTCTGGGAATGATACACCATCGGAAAAACCAGTTCCAGAATTTCGGTTTTTTGCTGCACATACGGCCGGGCAATCGACAACGCCGTACTTTCTTCCTTTTTCTCGGTCCGGGGTGCGATAATCACATCCGCGTCTTTGATTGCGTTAATTGCTTTCAGTGTTAACAGCTCCGGATCTCCCGGGCCAACACCCACACCATAAAAAATACCTGCCATTTCCTAAACCGCCTTTCAAAATATCTTTTTCTCCAGTTACACCATAAAAAAGTCTCTGCCCAACGAAGGCAGAGACTTGGCTGCTTTTTCAGAAAAGCTGCGCGCAAATCCCCTCCCCATCGCTCGTGGGTACTACGGTGATCGTCGAACAGGCAGATCTTCTGACTCAGGATCATCACTGGCCTGCGCCTTCCCGGGTTCCAATGTCCCCAGTGGCGTATGCAGGTTGCTCCCCCTCACAGCGGCGGGACCGTGCCGGATTTTCACCGGCTTCCCTATTAAGCCCTTACGGGCGCCTGTCCCTATGCAATTACTATGATTGTAGGCTAAAGCGGCTTAAAAGTCAAGGATGGGACCCTCGCCCGGAATCTAAGGCCGAATAACGTCAACGCCCATATAGGAGCGTAAGGCTTCCGGCACCACCACGGAGCCGTCTTCCTGCTGATAATTTTCGAGAATGGCCGCCACCGTCCGGCCAATAGCCACGCCGGATCCATTCAGCGTGTGGACAAACTCCGGTTTCGACTTGGGCTCGCGGCGGAACTTAATCTCTGCGCGCCGGGCCTGAAAATCCTCGAAGTTGGAACAGGAGGAAATTTCCCGGTAGGTATTGAAACTGGGCAGCCAGACTTCCAAATCATAGGTTTTGGCCGAGTTGGCTCCCATGTCGCCGCTACAGAGCAGCATGGTGCGATGGGGAAGACCCAGCTGCTGCAATACCTTTTCCGCATTCAGCGTCAGCGACTCCAGCTCATTATACGATTCTTCCGGCAACGCATACTTCACCAATTCCACCTTGTTGAACTGGTGCTGCCGGATCAGACCGCGGGTATCACGGCCGGCGGCCCCGGCTTCCGCCCGGAAACAGGCGCTGTAGGCGGCATACTTCACCGGCAGGTCTTTTGCGTCCAGGATTTCCTGGCGGTGATAATTGGTCAATGGTACTTCCGCCGTAGGAATCAGATAATAATCCAGCCCTTCCAGCTTAAACATATCTTCAGCAAATTTGGGCAACTGTCCGGTACCCACCATACTGTCCCGATTGACGATGAACGGCGGAAACATCTCGGTGTAACCGTGCTGGCCGGTATGCAAATCCAGCATAAAGCTGATCAGGGAACGCTCCAGCCGGGAACCCAGTCCCTTGTAAAACGTAAAGCGGGCGCCGGTCACCTTGCCGCCCCGTTCAAAATCCAGAATCCCCAGATTCTCACCAATTTCCCAATGCGGCAGCGGCGCCTGGGCAAACTGGCGGGGAGTTCCCCAACGGCGTACCTCTAAATTACCAGTCTCATCCTTGCCTACCGGTACCGACGGGTGGGGTACGTTGGGCAAGCACAAAGCAATATTGGTCAGTTCTTCCTCCACCGTTTTCAGCTTGGCATCCAACGCGCTGATTTCATCACCGACACCGCGCATGGCCGCAATCAGATCATCGGCATTCTGCCCGGCTTTTTTCAGCTGGCTGATCTCCTGCGATACCGAATTACGCTTGCTTTTCATCTGCTCGCCGGCGTTGATAAGTTCCCGCCGCTCTTTTTCCAGCGACAGGAAGCCGTCCAGGTTCATCGTGGCTCCCCGGTTTTTCAGTGCCTGTTCCACTACTTCCAGATTATCGCGAATAAATTTAATGTCCAACATCTGCATCAACCTCCTGTCAAGTTCGTCGGGGGAAAATAAAAAAAGCCCTCCCCCGTTAGGGACGAGAGCTGTTTCCCGCGTTGCCACCCCGATTGACCGACGGCTACGCCGGTCCGCTTATCCACGCATAACGGGCGCGGTACCCCGTACGGCTCATCGCCGTCTGCTCGTGAGGATGGAAAATCCGCCGTGACTGCCGGCTCACACCTGCCGCCGGCTCTCTGACAGTCTATCGTCCGGATCTGTCCCCGTCATCACATGTCAGCTATGTACTTCCTGCTGTCTGATATCTTATTCTACTGCAAATCTTCCCGCTTGTAAAGTTGTCCCCACCAGCAATACGTCCCCGGCAAAATAATCGAGTCCTGCAAACGCTGTCTGCAGGACTCGCCAAGTACTTTGAGCAAAATTACAGGCCGTTTTGCTGTTCGCAGGCCTGAATGGTTTGTTTGCACAAAACCACGGTAGTAACGGAGCCTACACCACCGGGAACCGGGGTGATTTTGGCCACGACGGGCTCCACTTCGGCATAATCCACGTCGCCGCAATATTTGCCGGCATTGTCCGGATCTTCATTGATACCGACATCAATAACCACCTGACCGGCTTTGACAAAATTGGCTTTCACCATTTTTGCCCGGCCCACGGCCGCAATCAGAATATCGGCATCCGCGCAAACCGCCGGCAAATTGTCCGTACGGGAATGGCAAATAGTCACTGTGGCATGTTCCCGCAGCAGCAACATCGCCACCGGCTTGCCCACAACCTGGGAACGGCCCAGAACAACGGCTTTTTTGCCTTTCAACGGAATGTTGTAGAATTTCAGAATATCCATGCATGCAGTCGGCGTGCAGGGAGGGAAACCGGTGGGATCATCGGTGTACACTTTGGCCGCGCTGCCGATGGTCATGCAGTCCACATCTTTCTCTACCGGCAGCAGGCTGCGGATTTTCTTTTCATCCAGATGTTTCGGCAACGGCGAGAACATCAAAATGCCGTTTACTTCTTTATTGGCGCCGACAGCCGCCACTGCTTTTTCAAAAGCAGCCTGATCGATGTCCGCGGGATATTCAAAAACTTCATAGGCCATGCCTACGGATTCACAGGTTTTTTTCGCACCGCCCTCATAGAAGAGGTCGTCAGGGCGGGCACCTACCCGGATAATACCCAGTTTCGGGGTAATTCCCTTAGCTTTAATGCCTTCTACTTTCTTTGCCAGTTCTTCTTTCATGGCATCGGCTACTGCCTTGCCAGCCAATCTTTCCGCCATCGCAAAAAACCTCCCTTTTCCTATTCCTATTTTATGTAGCTGCTGTTATTTCTTGATTTTGGACAGAACCAGTTCAAACGTGGCATCCGCAATTTTCGAGCCATCAGCCAGTAATTTTTCCATTTCTGCCTGATTTTTCTTGACATATTCCGGATCTTTGATGGAGTTCAGGTTGATGACCACGTTCAGCATGGCGCTGATCAGAGCGGATTTTAAGAAGACTACGCCGCAGCCCACGTCGGAAATGGCGATCAGTGTACCGATCTGGCCCATCCGCTCATGGATTTTGATGCCTTCGTAGCATTTGCGCATAATTTTCATCGGGCCGTCGCAAGCGTCTTTCAGGCATTTTTCCATAACCTGCTCTTTATGGGCGATCTGCTCCGGAGTATCCTTCGGCAGACCATACGCCTTGGAAAGGGGCTCAAACACTTCAGCGTCCTCATCTACCAACGCCTTCAGCTCAGCAATGACTTTATCCCCTTTGGCAATCAGTTCTTTAACTTCCCCTTCAACTTCCGCATATTTCTTTTTGCCCACGGTCAGGTTGCCCACCATGTTGGACAGGGCCATACCGATAGCGCCACCCATGGCAGCTGCGCCGCCGCCGCCCGGTACCGGAGCCTTCGAAGCCAGAACCTCCAGGAAATCACTACAGGATTGATTCAGCATTGTCACGATGTGTATCCTCCCTTTATTTTGTTCTTTCTCGGCCAGCCGAGATTCTTTATAGTCAAGGCTGCTCACCTTGGACTTTCGTTCCCGGAAAATTTCCAAATACTTTGACAATCGTCGTCAAGACTTGCGCATCTTTTCACACATTCCATTATAGCAGGAAAATTCCATTGTGAATATATTC
>DATMYQ010000040.1:0-12276 GCA_035560935.1 Patescibacteria group bacterium
CTGATTAAAAGTCAGGTGCTCTACCAACTGAGCTAGTGGGTCGTTGCCTCACGTTTATATATATTACACTAGTTATCTCAGTCTGTCAATGGTTTTTTATGGCAGTTCGTGATGTTTTGCCCCGCTTAAAACATTTCGTGCAGAATAATCGTCTGGTCACGACCAGGGCCGACGGAAACAATCCCGATGTCGATACCGCTGACCTCACTGAGACGTTCGACGTAACGGCGGGCTTGTTCCGGCAAATCTTGATAACGGCGAATACCGCAAGTGGAAGTCTGCCAGCCGGCAAATTCCTCATATACCGGCTCTACAGCACCCAAGACTTTCAGGCTGGCCGGAAATTCATTCAAAAGTTGCCCTTTATACTTATAACCCACACACATTTTCAGTGTTTTCAGGTTGTCGAGAATGTCGAGACGGGTAATGGCCATATAGTCAATGCCGCTCAAATAGCCGGCATAGCGGACCACCGCCGCGTCCAGCCAGCCGCAGCGACGGGCCCGGCCGGTAGTGGTACCGTATTCTTTACCCGTTTCCCGGATATAATTACCAATATCATCGGTCAACTCCGTCGGGAACGGCCCTTCACCGACACGACTGGTATAAGCCTTGACCACTCCGATCACCTTGCTGATCCGGGTGGGGCCGATACCGGCGCCGATGCAGGCACCGCCGGCAATGGGGTGCGACGAGGTTACGTACGGATAGGTCCCATGATCCAGATCCAACTGCGTGGCCTGGGCGCCTTCAAACAGAACTTTTTTGCCGGCTTTCACCGCATCATTCAACGCGGCGGAGGTGTCCACCACATAAGGGCGCAGCTCTTCGGCGTACTTCAGATACTCATCCCGCAACGTTTCAAAATCAAAGCCTTCGCTGTCGTATACCGCTTTCAACAGATGGTTTTTTGCTTCTAAGTTCCGCTCCAGCTTGTCGCTGAATTCTTCGGCGTCCAACAGATCCACCATGCGGATGCCACAACGGGCATTTTTGTCCATATAGCAAGGGCCGATGCCTCGCTTGGTGGTACCGATTTTATGATCGCCCCGGGACTCTTCTTCCACTTCATCCAGTTTCAGATGGTACGGCATGATTACGTGGGCCCGGTTGGAAATCCGTAAGCCGGAGGTGTCAATGCCCCGATCCTTCATTCCTTTCAGTTCCCGCAAAATTACCCGGGGATCAATCACGACGCCGTTGCCGACAACACACATCTTACCCGGATACAAAATTCCGGACGGCAACAAATTCAGTTTAAATTCCGTCCCATCCACCACCACGGTATGGCCGGCGTTGTTGCCCCCCTGATACCGAACCACCACATCGGCTTTTTCAGCTAAATAATCGACAATTTTTCCTTTTCCTTCGTCGCCCCATTGGGTACCGATAACTACAACTGCTGACATATGCATGTCCTCCTTATAGCCCAAAACGAGCCATGATAGTATCTATGTGCCGTAACGGATACTGCAAATCAAAAGCATCGTCGATATCTGCCGGCGTCAGGTATTTTTTAATATCCGGATCATTCGTGACGTTGGTTTTAAAGTCAGCGCCTTCCAGCCATTTGGCCATGGCGTTGCGCTGTACCCAGCGGTACGCCTCTTCCCGGACTACGCCCTTATCAACCAGCTTCAGTAATACCCGTTGACTGAAAATCAGCCCGCCGGTCTTGTTGATGTTGGCCTGCATCGCGTCCGGATACACCAACAGACGGTCAATAATGTCAGTAAACAGGTACAGCATATAATGCACCAGCGTGGTGCTGTCCGGCAGAATAATCCGTTCCACCGAGGAGTGGGAAATATCTCGTTCGTGCCAGAGAGCCATATCTTCCATGGCTGCCATCGCGTTGCCCCGAACCACCCGGGCCAGGCCGCTGACCCGTTCGCAGGTGATGGGATTGCGTTTGTGAGGCATGGCCGAGGAACCTTTCTGGCCGGGATGGAAATATTCTTCCGCTTCGCGAATATCGGTACGCTGCAGATTACGAATTTCCGTGGCAAATTTTTCTAGTGAACCGGCGACAATCGCCAGCGTGCTCAAAAATTCGGCGTGCCGGTCCCGCTGAATGACCTGGGTTGCCAGACGGGCCGGTTCCAGACCCATTTTCTTGCAGACGTATTCTTCCACTTTGGGATCAATGTTGCTGTAAGTACCGACCGCACCGGAGAGTTTCCCCACGGCTACCGTCTGCCGCGCCCGCTCCATCCGAACGATGTTCCGATCCACTTCATCCATCCAGAGGGCAAACTTCAGCCCCAGCGTAATGGGTTCGGCGTGAATGCCGTGAGTACGGCCGATCATCGCCGTGTGCTTGTGTTCGCCGGCCCGCCGCTTCAGCACTTCCCGAAACTTTTTTAAATCCTCGATGATAATGCCGGCGGCCTGCTTCATCATGCAGCCCAACGCCGTATCCTTCACATCGCTGGAGGTGAGGCCTAAGTGGATGTACTTGGCTTCGTCACCCACATTTTCGGCCACTGCCTGCAAAAACGCCAAAATATCGTGACGGGTCTCCTTTTCAATTTCGCGAATCCGGTCCACAGAAAATTTGGCTTTTGCCTTAATAACCGGCACAGCCGCCGCCGGGATCTGTCCCAGCTCCGCCATAATTTCACAGGCGGCAATCTCGATGTCCAGCATCGTCTGAAACTCATTTTCATCGGTCCAAATCCGGCCCATTTCCGGACGCGTATAGCGTTTGATCATAAAACAACCTCCCTGTTTCTCCGGCGCCGCATCCGTGAGCGTTACCACGCCACCGGTCTGCTCAAGCCATATATCTTATGGAAAATGCCGGGCATTTTCCAGCAACCATCCCGCTTGTGAAATATTTCAGTTGCGTTGTCGCAGAAAAAGAACCCAAACAGGGCGGCATCTTGGCTCGATACACGGCTATTTGAGTTAGTTCTGACAAAATTTTCACGGTTTTTTCCCTCACATATCATAGCATTTGCACTATCCCCTGTCAATGAGTTTTTGCGAATGATATTTTGATATTCCGGAAAAATGTTCGGAAATTGTTTACTGATAAAAGCAGGTTCTTTTCTCCCGACAGCGAAGAAATTGTTTTAGTTATTTTCTTTAATACCACAATGTTCGCGTCAAATCATTGACCGGAAAGGATCCTGGCATGCACGACGAAACCACTCTGAAAATCATTGCCGCTTTACAGGAAAATGCCCGCCTTCAATGGAAAGATATCGGTTCCCGGGTTCACCTGACCGGTCAGGCTGTGGCGGAACGGGTCCGGCGACTGGAAGATCAGGGGCTGATTGAAGGGTATAGTGCCCGGATCAATCCCGCCAAGCTGGGTCTGACGGTCACGGCGCTGATCACTGTATTTATGACTAATACCCGGCACAGTGAATTCCAGGCATTCCTCCGCCATCGTCCCGGCATTGCCGAGGCTCACCGGATCAGCGGCGAAGGCTGCTACTGGTTAAAAGCCGTGTTAGCTTCGCCGGAGGAATTAAACGCTCTGCTTAATGAACTTCTTCCTTTTGGAAATTACCGGGTCAATTTGTCAATCGATAAAATACGTTGAACTGACTTGCGCCCCCCTTCTGTTGTAGCGACGAACGCGCCGCTATTTTTTCATGGCACCGCAATCGTCAAGACAAGTCCAATTTTTTCATGTCAACATTAAGTGGCTATTTACCCTACTTTCATTATCCCTTATCATTATTCCCATAACAACACGAAACGCAAAAACAGGGAGGATTCATCATGTCCATTTTTCCAAACCCGATACTTACTCTGCCCCAAGCGGATATTCCGTTGCCGGGAGTCAACGCCTATTTGTCTCAGAGCGACACTCATCAGATTATTTTTATGGAGTTCAGCGAAGATATTGAACTGCCTGAACACGCGCATAAAGGACAATGGGGTATCGTTCTGGAAGGGAAAATTGAGCTTGTCATTGACGGCGTAAAACAAACCTTTACCAAAGGTGACCGGTATTTTATTCCGGAGAACGTGCCGCACTCCGGCAAAATTTTTGCCGGCTATGCCGATATGACTTATTTTGATCAAAAAGACCGTTATTCGGTCAGGAAACCGTAACCGGAGCACAACTTTGCAAAAAACAGTGCCGCAGCGTTTTCACGCTGCGGCACTTGGCAATGATGCGGTAATTCCTAGCCCTGCATCCGGGTAAGGTCGCTGAACTTGGTGAACTGTTTGTGGAAGAAGAGTTCAATACTGTCCACCGGACCATTACGATGCTTGGCAATGATGATGTCAGTGACGTTTTTCTTGTCGGTATCGGGGTCGTAATAATCCTCCCGGTACAAAAAGGCCACGATATCGGCGTCCTGCTCCAAGGAACCGGATTCCCGCAGGTCGCTGAGCATCGGTTTTTTGATCTGACGCGACTCCACGCCACGGCTGAGCTGCGACAGGGCCACCACCGGCACTTTCAACTCCCGGGCCAGGGCTTTTAGGGAACGGGAAATTTCCGAGATTTCCTGCTGGCGGTTTTCACTGCGGTTGCTGCCGGTACCACCCTGCATCAACTGTAAATAGTCAATGATGATCAGCTGCAGATCATGTTCCACTTTCAGCCGCCGGGCCTTGGAACGCATCTCCATAACGGTGATGCCGGCGGTGTCATCGATAAAGATTGGTGCCCCCGCCAGGCGGTCCGCTGCGGTAACAAGCTTTTTCCAGTCATTGTCGTCCAGTTCACCGATCCGCAGTCGCTGCGCGTCAATCGGCGCTTCGGCACACAACATGCGCTGCACCAGTTGCTCTTTGGACATTTCCAGGCTGAAAAAAGCCACGGTCTTTTTATCCCGTACGGCCACATGTTGGGCAATGTTCAGCACAAAGGCCGTCTTACCCATACTGGGCCGGGCGGCAATCAAAATCAGATCCGACGGCTGCAGGCCGGAAGTCAGGCGGTCCAGATCCTTAAAGCCGGTAGGCAGACCGGTGATGCCGCCTTTAGAAGCGTACAGTTCGGAAACTTTGTCAAATACATCAAAAATAATGGTCTTTACAGCGGCAAAATCCTGACCGCCCCGGCGATTGGACACTTCCAGCATCATCTTCTCGGCGCTGTCGAGAATAGTGGCCACTTCGTCAGCGGCTTCATAACCCATGCCGGCGATATTGGTGGCGGTATTGATCAGCTGACGCAGCAGCGCTTTTTCCTCAATGATCCGGGCATGATAGCCTACGTTGGCGGCGGTGGGAACGCTGTTGGCCAGTGCGGTTACATAGGCGATGCCGCCGGCAGCCTCCAGTTTGTCATCGCGCCGCAGCACTTCGGTAACCGTTACCATATCCACAGCATCGTTCTTATTAAACAATTCCATCATCGCGGCAAAAACCAAGCGGTGCGCCTCCCGGTAAAAATCGCCGGGACGCAAGATTTCCGCCGCTTTGGATATGGCTTCCCGTTCAATCATCATCGCGCCCAGCACCGACTGCTCGGCTTCGACATTTTGCGGCGGTATACGATCAAGCAATGGGATTCTCCTCCTCAGCAACCGCCGGAGGAATCGCCTCCGGTTCACCAAACAGAATGTCCAGCGCGGCTTCCGCCGTCGCTACCGGACAAATTTTCAGACCCAGATGGTTTTCCGGCACATCGGTTTTATTTTCTTCGGGGATAATCATCAACGTAACCCCGGCCTGTTTGGCGCCATAGGCTTTTTCAAACACACCGCCGACCGCCTTGACCTTACCCTGGATGGACACTTCACCGGTGATCGCCACGTCCTGGCGCAATGGCCGGCCGGAAATGGCCGACGTCACCGCCGCCAAAATAGCGGTGCCGGCGGAAGGACCGTCGATACGGCCGCCGCCGATGATGTTTACGTGAATATCATAGTTACTTAATTCCTGACCGGTGGTTTTACGGACAACGGCGGCGGCGTTAAACACGGAATCCTTGGCCATGCTGCCGGCAGTGTCGTTGAAGCGCATCGCACCCTTGCCTTTTTCCATGGCCGGAAACGCCACGGCTTCAATTTCCAGCACCGATCCCAGATAACCGGCAACACCCAGGCCGAACACCTTGCCCACTTCCCGCTCCTGAGAGGCCCGGCGGTTCACGTATGGAGTCAGGCGGCTAACCTGTGCCACCCGGTAAACATCCGCGGTCGTAATGCTAAGGTTTTCCAGTTCCCGGTTGCAGCGCATCAGCGCCAGTCCATAGGCATCGGCCAGGATGTTCACGGCCTTCCGGCCTTCAATGGTATATTCGCTGATCAACGCCGCCACGTCCGCATCTACCGGCACGTCCAGCCGGCGAGCGGCGTTGGTGACAATTTCCTCGATGTTCTTCGGCGTCAGTGGTTCAAAATAAATTTCGGCACAACGCGAACGGATGGCCGGCATAATATCCTGCGCTTCCCGGGTGGTGGCGCCAATCAGAA
The DNA here is from genome assembly GCA_035560935.1 of Patescibacteria group bacterium. Classification (GTDB taxonomy): domain Bacteria; phylum Bacillota; class Negativicutes; order Sporomusales; family Sporomusaceae; genus DATMYQ01. The sequence goes on from DATMYQ010000040.1 coordinate 6,393, forward strand.
TAAAGTCAGCCGGCGCACCTTCCTCGAACAATTTGCGGATATACTGGGGGATATGGGGATCGGAGGCATCATAATAGGCGGAATCAAAGAAAACCCGCTTGTCCTCCAATACCTTCAACAACTTGTTCTGGAGCATCGGATCCATTTCGCCAATTTCGTCAATGAACAAAATTCCGCCATGGGCATCGGTCACCAGCCCCAGTTTCGGTTCCGGCACGCCGGTTTCCGCCAGATCCCGCCGCGCACCCTGGTAAATAGGATCATGAACCGAACCCAGCAGCGGGTTGGTCATGTCCCGGGGATCCCAACGCAGCGTAGTGCCGTCCACTTCCACAAATGGCGCTTCCTGACCAAATGGTGTGTTTTTCAGTTTACGGGCTTCTTCGAGCACCAGGCGGGCAGCCGTGGTTTTCCCCACGCCCGGCGGCCCAAACAAAATCAAATGCTGTGGATACGGAGAAGCCAATTTGGCCCGCAGGGCCTCAATCGCCCGTTCCTGTCCCACAATTTCTGCCAGCGAGGCCGGCCGCAACAGTTCCATCGCGGAACGGGTCAAGTGCCGTTCCTCGAGTTTTTCCAGGCTGGCCAGTTTTTTCAGCGACTGAGGCGTTTCGGCATCCGCCGGCGCCTCGTCTTTCAGCACCTGCATCCGGATCTCCTGAACGTACTCCTGGTGCCGCTCTTCCATTTTTTCCGCTACCTTTTTTTCAATCCGGTCTTCCAAGGACCGCCGGGCATACAACTCGGCCAGTTCATCTTCCATGTTCGATAAAATAGCCGGGATCTCTTCCAGTGTCGGTAATTTCTCCAGCGTTGGGTCTTCCAGTACCAGCTTTTGCAGCGCCAGCACCCGTTCCGGCAATTGCTCGGAACGCATCAGTTCCACGGCACCCATTTTTCCGGCTTTCAATACCACTTTTTCGGCGCTGACAATTCCCGCGTACAGGCTATACAGTGAAGTAACCTGACGCTTCAGTTGTTCCACCTGGGTGTTTTTGGCATTTAAGGCCTCACTGCCGGAGCTGCGTACCCATTTATTAAAAAAGTCTTTCATCACTTGCCCTTGTTTCCTTTCCTCTGCGTGACAGCTTACCGCACTCTAAACGGGCTTTACCGTCACCTGAATCTGCGCGTTGACTTCGGGGTGCAGTTTGATGGTCACGGGAAATTCACCCAAAGTCTTGATAGCGTCTTTCAGTTCAATTTTTCGTTTATCCATTTCAATGTCATACTGGGACTGCATGGCTTCGGCGATATCTTTGGCAGTCACAGAGCCAAACAGTTTGCCGCCTTCACCCTGTTTCACGTTAATGGTCACTCCGACTTTTGCCAGCTGAGCCGCTAACACTTTGGCCTCATCCAGCGCCTGTTCTTTTTTACGTTCTTCGGACGCTTTCTGCTGTTTGACCACATTCAGATTTGAATTAGAAGCCGGCAATGCCAATTTTTGCGGCAATAAAAAGTTGCGGGCGTAGCCTTCGGACACATCCACAATCTCACCTTGTTTACCCAATTTTTTTACATCCTGTTGCAAAATCAGTTTCATAATCATTCACTCTCCTTCATATAGTCCGACATCAATGCGATGATGCGAAGTTTCACTTCACTGACGGTGGCGCCTTTCACCTGCGCGCCGGCCACCGCCTGATGGCCGCCGCCACCCAAAGCTTCCATAATCAGCTGTACGTTGATATCACCCTGGGAACGGGCGCTGACGCCGGTTCCGTCTTCCATGCTGAACAAAATGAAGCTGACCTGGATCCCCTCCACATTTAGCAGCATATCCGCCGTCTGGGCGGAAATCACCTGGGCATTTTTTACGTCGGCGGGACAGACGGACACCGCCACTCCCGGCAACGGTAATTCCGCGTCGCTGATAATTGCGGAGCGGATCCGGATGGTCTCAAAATCCACCCGGAATAAATGGCGAACCAGGCTGGGATCGGCGCCGGCCCGCCGCAAATAGGCGGCCGCGTCAAAAGTGCGGACACCGGTCTGCACGGCAAAGTTCTTGGTATCCACCACCAACCCGGCGTATAGAGCCGACGCTTCCATCCGGTTTAAATCCAGGGATTCGTCAAAATACATCAAAAGCTCGGTGACCAGTTCACTGGTGGACGAAGCCGACGGCTCCAGGTATACCAGTAACGGATTGGCGACAAAATCTTCGCCCCGACGGTGATGATCAATGACCACCGTCCGTTCGGAATGAGCGATCAGTTCCGGCGCCGCCGTCAGCGCCGGCCGGTGGGTATCCACCACCACCACCACCGTTTCCAATCCCTGCAGCTCCATCGCCTGCGCCGGACGAATAAACAAGCCCTGATATTCTTCATAATCCGGCAGCAGTTCCATCAGTTTTTCCAGGGACTGCCCGGGCTGGCTGACCACGATATTCACCGGTATTTCCTGATGGCGGACCATTTTGGCCACCCCCAGCGCTGCGCCGAGACTGTCAAAGTCTTCGCCGCCGTGGCCCATGATCAACACATTGGCCGAGTTGTCAATAATCTCCCGCAACGCTTGAGCCACAATCCGGGCTTTCACCCGGGTATTTTTCTCCACGGCTTTGGTTTTGCCGCCAAAAAACTGCACCCGACCGGCAATATGCACCGTCGCCTGATCGCCACCCCGGCCCAGCGCCAGATCCAGACCGGCCTGCGCCCGCTGTCCCAGCGCAGCAATGGAGGGTTCTTCCGCCGCCACCCCTAAGCTCAGCGTCACCGGCAAGTTGTTATTACCGGAAATACTCCGGACTTCATCCAGGATGTCAAAGCGGTCACCGGTGGTAATCTGCTCCAGCGCCTGCCGGCTGAGTATGGCAAAAAACAGGTCATCAGCCACCTTTTTCAAATAGCCGTCCCGGCGGGCCACCCACTCGTTCAGATGCTGATTGACCTCCGCGATAATTTCCGTCCGGCGGCTTTCGTTCAGGCCTTTGAGCACCTCATCATAATTATCGATCTGAATATAAGCCAACACCGGCTGGGAATAAAAACATTGCTGGCGGATGGTTTCTTTTTCGGTAACGTCAAAAATATACAGCGCCTGCAAGTCTCCCTGCTCTGCGTCGTTATTAAAAGTTTCCGGACACCGGTGCAACAGGTGATAGTACTTTTCGTCCTGTTCCACCACCGCATGCCCGTCCTCTCCCCAAACCTTGTCAAATAGCAGCGACGGAAAAATTTTCATCAGCGACTGGCCGATTTGTGCCGCCTCGCCAAACCATTCCAGCATCAACGCGTTACGCCAATGGAACCGGCCCTCCCGGTCCACCAACGCAATGCCCACCGGCAAATGCTGCAACGCACAGACGGCGGCAGCGTCGATCTGACGATCCATCGTTTCCAGATATTCGTTCAACGCTTTTTGACGGTCCAGAAAACGGTCCCGGCCAAAACGATAGAGCGCATACAGCAATATGGCTCCCAATGCCGCCACGTAATGATTGTACAAACTGATGACAAACAGCAGCGCCGCTGCCACTCCCAAATAAATACGCGTATCAAACCAGAATGTAGGTCCCTGAGGCATAGGCGTTCCTCCTGTTATTCGACCGGTGGTTTTCTCAACCGCCGGTAGTCAAAAATCAGTTCAAACGCGCCGGCAATAATCAGACCCTGGGAAATGGGGCCGCTGGTCAAAATAAGAAACAGCAAAATGCCTCGCACCCACCGGGACAAACTGTATTTGTCGGCAAAAAAACTAAACAGGGACAGTCCCTGAACCAGCAACGCCACGCTGCTGAGCATCATCAGATTCACACCAGCGCCGGACAAAAATTCCAACTGCCGCGAATTACCCCAATAAATCATCACCATAGCCACCGCCAACGCGTAGATCACGGCCCGGGGCAGCACCCAACGGCTGAACGACGGCAAATTGGGAATACTATGGCCTAATTTTCGCAATACCACTTTGGCCGCCCAGTAATTCAGGCAGGTATCCAGCAGCGCGGCCATCGCCAGACCGGCCGGAAAAATCACCTTCATCAGTTCCAGTGTTGCGCGCATCATCGTTTCGATTTGCGCCAGATCCGCTTCCTTAATTCCCATGGACCGATACATCTCCATAACCTGTGCCATGGCCCGGCTCATCGCATCCGCCTGCTGATTCAGAGGATTAATCCCCAGCACCGCCACAGCAATGCCCAGCACCGCCACCTTGGAAATCAGCGATGCCGCCGTTCCCGCCATTAAGGCCCGGGCCGGCGACCATTCTTTCCGAAAAGCATGGCCCAATACGATACCAATCAGGCCAAAGCCTACTACCACCGTTACCGCATGCAGCGGATGCATCAGCAAGGCAATTAAAAAACCGGACGCCACGGCCGCCAGCATGCTCCACCGATAACCGTGGCGCACCCCCAGCAAAATGATGGGTACTGGCCAGATTAGGTTGACAAAAGCACCGATCAATGGCACATAGGTGCTGACCAAAGCAAATAAAATGGCGACAGCGGTCAGAATCCCGCCTTCCACCATAGGCTTCACCCGATGGGGGGAATATGTCATAAAGTCATCCTTTCTATATCATTCGTCAACACGAATCACACGGCTACCGGAACCAATTTTCTCCTCATTATATCACAAATCCCCTGGTTTTTATACTGCGGTCAAAAGCAGTTTATGGCAGGCCGCTATTGCCCTGCGGCAACAGGCCCGACCGCCGTGCCCGTCTTTGCAACCTGCGCAAAAAATGCCCGATCTCGCAAGGTCCGGCATTTTTCATCTTCATCTATTCGTAAAAGCATATTTCCGCATTCGGTAGCGTTTCCGTCCCATTTTGCCCTCAGGCAATACTGGTTACCCGTATTTCACCATCCGCTTCATAAAACTTTACGTAGTTAAAATCATCCCGCAGCGGCTTGATCAACGAACCAATAATAATTTTCGTCCCCGCCGCTACCCGGTCATGAATCTTGATCCGGCCAAAACGCATACTTTCAAAAGCGAGGTCAATTTCATTAATGCGCCGTTGCAGCGTTTCCGCCTGACCCATCATATGGAACTGTCCCTGGGTCAGCTTCAGCATCAATTCTTTTTTTTCTGTCGACAGGTGGTTCCGGTCCTGAGACTGCAGCAACCGGAGGTTTTTCCGCACCGCCTCCAAATTAGCCTCCACTTTTTTAAATTCCTGCCGCAAATGCTGATATTCCTCGCGCAGCAGCGGATTAACACCCACCCGCAGCTCGGTGCCGGTGGACAAAGAGGTCCCTACGGTGCGGGCATAAATTTCTTCCCCGGCGGAAACCATTCCTCCCACCACCGAACCGTTACCACCTTCCACCCTCACATTGCGTCCGGCACTGACTTTGCTGTTGATAATACCATCCCGTACCAAGATATCACGGCCGGCGGATGCCGTGGCGTTTTGAATAAATTTGGCCTGTAAGTCCTGCACCGCACTGACGTAGCCGGTCTGGGCCCCAATAATACCCATCCGGATAATCACGTCCTTGCCTTCCACCACACTGCCGCTGACGGTGCCGTAAATTTCCACGTCACCGCCGGCTTTGACAGAAAAACCCGCCTGCACCGAACCCCGAATGATCACGTTGCCGACGAAGTCAATATTACCCGTGGACAAATCCACATCGCCATTGACTTCAATCACCGGGATCACACTGACCCGGCGATCCTCCACCAGCACCTGACCGGCAATGGAAGAAATCATTTTGCTGCAATCGACCAGTTGCACGTTTTTGCCCAACGGTAGCCGCACATCCTGGCCATGCTTGGGCATCAGCCGTTGTCCCAGCACATCAATACCGGGACGGCCAGCGGACGCCGGTATTTTTTCCAGCAGCAGATCGCCCTGATCCACCTGGATAAACATATCCAGGTTTTTAAAATCAACCCGGCCATCTTCCAGTTCTTTGGGC
>DATMYQ010000041.1:0-5832 GCA_035560935.1 Patescibacteria group bacterium
CATTTTGAGTATATTACACTAAACTGAAGAAGTTTGAATTTTGTTCTTAATTTAAGTTATCATACCAGTAATACAAGTGGGCGAGGAAAGGAAACACAAATGGGTACAAATCGTCTGCTCTACGACCGGGAGAGCTTGGTGCGTGGTAATATTTTTGATGTCACGGTAGAGCGGTTACGAACATTTATTGATGGCGGCAGCTTGAGTGCGGGCGACAAACTGCCATCGGAACGTGAGCTTGGCGAACAGTTTGGCGTAAGCCGCTCCGTATTGCGGGAAGCGCTTCGCGTGGTCGAATCGCAGGGTTTGATAACCATGGTGCAGGGGAAAGGGGCCTATGTCCGCAAACCGGGGTTGCGAACGGTCATTGAACCCGTACAGCGTTTGATGCGGGATGGGTCCATCACATTGGCGAATTTAATGCAGGCACGAATCATTATTGAACCGGAAGTCGCCAAAATTGCCAGCCTGAACGCGACCGAGGATCAGATTCGTAAGTTGGAACAAGATTGCGGTGAAATGATCAAATATTTGGAGTTTCCTGAAAAATATCTGCGGGCGGATCAGAATTTCCATAGCCGTTTGGCGCAATCCACGGGGAATCCGGTTTTTACCATCATGATGTGGCCGTTGATTAATTTGTTTGCCGGATTTGTTCCTTTGTTTTATGAGCGGCCGGGAACTCCGCAGCAGGTGTTTTCGGCACATGAGGAATTAGTTGTGGCAATAAAAAAACGTGACGCCGTAAGTGCAGAAAGATTGATGAGAGAGCACTTGGCGGAAGTGACGGCCCGCTTCGCGAATTTCTCCGGCGAAAATTTTTTGAATAATACGGATGATTAACGATAGCGGAGATTTTTGAGGCAAACAGAATAATCGTTTACAATTAACTTGTCATACCAGTAATACAAGTTACGGGTGAATCGACCCGATAGCGGTATTGCTAAAAATTATAATGAAAATTTAAGGAGGGGTTATTCATGGCAGAAACAGTATTCGAGCTGGGTTATGGAAATGGCAAGATGGCAGTCGGTCTTCCCCAGGAAAAGATCATCAACAATGTATTAGGGAAGCCGTGTCCGGCTATCGCCGATGTGGCGGCGGCGGTGCGGGAAGCGCTGCGTCATCCGATTGGCACGCCACCACTTAAAGAGGTTGTGAAGCCTGGTGATACCGTGGCGGTGGTTGTCAGTGACATTACCCGTGCCTGGGTAAAATTCGATCAATTTCTTCCTGTTTTGTTGGATGAATTAAATGAGGCCGGTGTTCCGGACAACAAGATATTTATTAGCATTGCGCCAGGTGCGCACCGCTTGAACACCCAGGAAGAATTTGTTGTGCTCTGCGGTGAGACGGTGTGCCACCGGGTCGCCGTGTACAACCATGACTGCCATAATCAGGCGGAGCTGGTGCACACGGGAACCACCAAAGGCGGCGTTGAGTGCTACATTAACAAGAAGGTGGCCGAGGCTGACAAGATGATTTTGACGGGTGGTATTGTCCACCACCTGATGGCAGGATTCGGCGGTGGCCGCAAGGCCATATTGCCTGGTATCAGCGGTTTCAAGACGATCCAGGGCAACCATCTGTTCTGTATGAACAAAGAAGTGGGCAAGGGTCTCAATCCCAATTGCATTTCCGGTAAACTGGACGGCAATGAAATGAATGAGGACATGATTGAGCAAGCGGCATTGGCAAAGCCGGATTTTCTGCTCAATGCGGTGTTTACACCGGACAATAAATTCGCGAAATTTGTTGCCGGGCATTGGTACGACGCCTGGTTGGCGGGTACGAAAATGGTGGATGAAATTTATGGTGTGCCGATTTCCGCGCAAGCGGACCTGGTGGTTTCCACGGCTGGCGGCTTTCCCAAGGATATTAACCTGTACCAAGGCGTGAAAACGATTGATAATGCCTATATGGCGGCCAAACCGGGCGGCGTCGTTATCTGTTTTCTGGAACTGCAGGATATTATGGAACCGGCGGAATTTAGCGACTGGTTTAAATATCCGACGATGCTGGAGCATGAAATGGCGTTGCGGGGCAGCTTTACAATTCCGGGATTTTTGGCGTACCGGTTGCTGGATATCGCCCGTCAGGTGTCCATGATCATTGTGACGAAAAAAGAAAATGCTGAGTTTATCCGCAAGGCGGGGATGATTCCGGCGGCGACAACGGAAGAAGCGCTCAAAATTGCCAAAGAAAAATTAGGGCGTGAAGATTATACGATTACGGTGATGACCGCTGCCGCGAATACGGTTCCGGTATTGAAATAATAGGTATTTAGACGAAAGGGTGCGTTGGGAGCGTGCCCGCTTCGTCTGTCTGCTTAGTTGGCAACCGGTGTAAATAGCAGCTTTGATAGCCGCTTTTTAAAAAAATACAGAGAGATGAGGGAATTATGGAAAATCAAATCATTGACGCGTTGAAAAAGATTGTGGGAGCAGACTATGTTTTAACCAGTGAGGAAGACTTACGGTGTTACTCTTATGACGCGACCCCCGGCTTTGCCCATATGCCGGAAGCGGTTGTATCTCCCGCTGACACAGAGGAAGTGTCGAAAGTATTGGCGTTGGCCAATGAGAAAAAGATTCCGGTGTATCCCCGGGGGTCCGGCACGAATCTAAGTGCCGGAACGGTTCCCACCAAGGGGGGGATTGTCCTGCTGATGACCCGGTTCAACAAGATCATCGAAATTGACGAGGCCAATCTGGTGGCCACGGCCGAACCGGGAGTGATCGTCTCCGATTTGAACAAGGAAGTGGAAAAACTGGGACTCATCTATCCGCCGGATCCCGGCACGGTAAACACTGCCACGCTGGGGGGAACCGTATCGGAAAACGCTGGCGGCTTGCGCGGTCTTAAGTATGGCGTTTCAAAACACTATGTCATGGGTTTGGAAGCTGTGCTTGCGGACGGCAGTGTCCTTAAAACCGGCGGCAAGAACGTAAAAGACGTAGCGGGATATGATTTAACCAAACTGTTCACCGGTGCGGAAGGAACTCTGGGAGTTATCACCAAAATTACTGTGAAACTGGTACCGGCGCCGGAAGCAAAAAAAGCCATGATGGCGATTTTTTCGAATTTGGACAATGCCGGCAACGCCATCGCTGCCATTATTGCCAACAAAATTATTCCGGCGACGCTGGAAATACTCGATAACGCCACGATCCGTACGGTGGAAGACTATGCCAAGGTCGGTCTGCCCACGGACGCTGAGGCTGTTTTGCTGATCGAAGTCGACGGCATTCCCGAAGTGGTGGAAAAAGAAGCGGCCAAAGTGATTGCCGTACTTAAAGACAATCATGCCGATAAAATCCAGGTGGCGCAAAATGCCGAGGAACGCGATAAAATATGGGCTGCCCGACGGGCCGCCTTGCCGGCTCTGGCCAAATTGCGTCCCACTACCTTCACTGAAGATGCCACCGTACCGCGCAGCAAAGTGCCGGATATGATCCGGGCGGTCAACCAGGCGGCGGCTAAATATCAGGTAACCATTGGCACCTTCGGCCACGCCGGCGACGGCAACCTGCATCCGACGATTGTTTGTGATTTGCGGGATAAGGAGGAGATGGAACGGGTATACAAAGCCATGGATGAAATCTTCACCACGGCGATCAAACTGGGTGGTACGCTGAGCGGCGAGCATGGTATCGGCCTGGGGAAACTAAAATACATGGAAGACCAATTTGGCGCCGTAGGGATGAAAACGATGCGGGCTATTAAGCTGGCTCTGGATCCAAACTGCATTCTGAATCCGGGAAAGCTTGTCGGGGAGTGTTAAGGTATGAGCGAAGATAAACAATTATTGGCCGACCTCGAAGATGCCATTGCCAACTGCATGAAATGCGGCAATTGCATGGAAGTATGCCCAATTTATAAAGAACTGCAAACGGAATCGGCGGTGGCCCGGGGAAAACTGATGCTGATTGAAGCGGTTATCCATGGCGACGCGGCGATCACCGCCGGCTTTGATCAACGGATGGGCATGTGCGTGTCGTGTAAAGCCTGCGCGGTTAAATGTCCCTGCGGTGTCAAAGCGGATGAACTCATTTTGCGCGCCCGGCAGGCGGCGGTAAAATCACGGGGGCTCCATCCGATGAAAAAGCGAGTGTTTAAATTGCTTTCCCATCGGACACTGTTTGACTTTGCACTGCGCATGGCCGGTTTATTCGGCCCGTTTCAAATGAAAAAATTGCCGGGACGGTTGGCGGTGGTTGCCCGCTTTCCCATGCCGGGGCTGGATCGCCGGCGGATTCTGGCGCCCTTTGCGGCCACACCGCTGCGCAGCCAGTTTCCGGAAACCATCAAAGTCGATAAACCGCAGATGAAAGTGGCGTTTTTTACCGGCTGCACGGTAAACTACGTGTATACGGATATCGGCCAGGCGGTAATCAATGTACTCAAGGCCAATGATGTGGAGATCACCATGCCGGCAATGCAGCACTGTTGCGGTACGCCGGTGTATATGTCCGGCGATGTGGAGCTGGCAAAAGTGTTTGCCCGGCACAATATTGAGGTGTTTGAGAGTACTGACGCGGATTATATTGTCGCTGCCTGCGGCTCCTGCGCGGAAGCCTTTAAAGTGGAGTACCCGGAGCTGTTTCACGATGAACCGGATTTGCAGGAACGGGCCCGGAAGTTGGCGGCCAAAACCTATGAAATCAGTGAATTTTTAGTGGATGTTGTAAAATTCCGCAAGGACAAGCTGGGACCAATTGACGCAGTCGTGACGATGCATGATCCCTGCCATATGGCGAGGGGCATCAAGGTGACGGCGCAGCCACGGGAGATCCTCGCGGCGATCCCCGGCATCCGGTTTCAGGAAATGAAGGAACCGGCCCGTTGCTGCGGTGCCGGCGGTTCGTTCAGCTTGGCGCACTACGATGTATCCCGCAAGATTAACGATCGTAAAATCGACGACATCGCTTCGACGGCCGCCGATATTGTCGCTACCAGTTGTGGTTCCTGCCGGATGCATATCACCGACGGATTGGTGCAGAACGGTAAGACGCAGGATTGTGTGCATGTGATCCAACTATTGGAAAAAGCTTATCAGGCAGGGGAACGCTAAGGAAGCAGTGGTTCCCTAACAGCGAAAACGGGCAGGTGGTGAAAATTTCATGCACAACAACAATCAGTTTCTCCTTTCGGGCGCTCCGGTGAAAATATTAGTGGGTGAATTTGGCAGCGGCAAGACAGAACTGGCGCTGAATTATGCATTGCAGATCAAGGAACAGGGTTTTAAGACCGTTATCGTGGATATTGATCTGGTCAAACCCTATTTCCGAACCCGGGAAAATCGCACCCTGCTGGAACAAAATGGAATAGAGGTCATCGCACCGGAAGTCCGCTGGGAAAACGCGGATCTGCCGATATTGCCGCATCATTTGGCCAGAGTGCTTGGGGAAAAAGACTGCCGGGTGGTGATGGATGTAGGCGGCGGAGAGTCAGCGGTTGTTTTGGGGCAGCTAAACAGGCTCTTTGCCAGCACTCCCTACCAGGCGCTGCTGGTCGTGAATACCTGTCGACCGTTTACGAACACTGTGGATGCTGTTGTGGAACTGCATCACCGTATTGAAAATGTATCCAAACTTAAAATAACGGGAATCATCAGCAATACCAACTTGGCGGCGGAGACGAACGAACAGCATATCTACGATGGGCTGACGATTGCAGAAGCTGCAGCGGAACAATTGGCAGCACCTGTTCTTTGTGTCGCTGTACCGGAATGGCTGGCGGATAAGATTGATACCCGTCAGCCGATACTGGTCGTAAAGCCGCATATTCAGTATCCGTGGATGGGATAAAAACATAAAAAAATGTACGGGG
>DATMYQ010000042.1:0-18369 GCA_035560935.1 Patescibacteria group bacterium
GTATTATTCCTTACTATAAAATAACCACAATCCGGAGTTAGATCGTAATAGTGAAGCGCCGGAAGTTTGTCACTATAAATATAGTTATTTTCAATAACGATGTTTTTGCAGGTCGGATTTAGGGAATTAAGAATCCGGTTATTTTCCACAACATAAACTTTCTCAACATTTTCATGAAAATCCAGTGAAGCCTGGCCTGACTGACTGTAACTGTCAATTGTATTACCGGCTAACACAATATACCTGCATGGTTCCCAACCTCCATGCGCTATCCCATGTCGACCACCCTTAGCTTGATTGCCTTTGAGCAGCATTTGTTGGCATGATGCGATTGAAATACCATACCGGGAATTGTGCGTATCACTATCAGACCAGTACGAGTCGGCATAATTATTAAGCACCAAACCGCCATAAACGTAATTAATATAGAAACAACGTTCGCGAGCGCCTTCAATTTTGCAATTCGCAACTACAACATCCCTGGAATAGCTTATTTTTAATCCGGCCTGAAAAGAATCCCGTTGAATCTCGATGTTTCTTACTTCAACCTTGGGAGTATTCAGTTTATATATTTTGGTTTGCAAGGCACTATAACTGTCTTGCAACGGACTTTTTAATTTCACCGTATCGCCTTCGACCTTCTCAACCTCCACCATTTCGCCCTTAATGTAATCCGGACGGTTCGGATTGAACATTTCTTTTGAAGAAATCAGCAGAATGTCTCCTGCCTTGCAAAGAATATTGCTTTGCAGAGAATGCCCACCACGGGCAGTGATGTCCGCCAACAACGACGATGCACTTCCTTTTTCACCGCCAATGTCAAGCAGATACATGCTGCTGGATTTGCTACCGTCAATGACTGTACCCGGTTCACCCAGCAAAGCGATTGTATCGCCGCGCTTTCCCTTGACAGCAATATTTTTATCCACTTTGTAGACACCTTTCGGCAAGTACACCTTATAAACACGGTTTTCCTTTTCACTCAGTCGAATCGCCTCTTGAACTGTTTCCTGAATAGCTGCACTATCATCGGCGTTCCCATCGCCTTGCGCCCCATGCTCCTTTACGTTGATCACCTGATACGGTTGTTGACTGCCGGGGTCAGTTCCTTTTGCCAGCAACTCCTGCGCCCATTTTTCAATAACCAGAGCGGTTCCCGATCCGTCGGCTACTTTCGCATGCACAGGTTCCGGATAATAATTTTTATTCCCCAAGCCAAATTCATCGCCAATCTCGTTTATAAAATACCAGCCTGCCATTGCGGTGATCACCGCCACAAGACTTAACGCTTTTTTCGAAAATCGATGCACGCCAATACCTCCTTACACAACTGACCAACGTTAAATTTTCTCCGATTTATATCACAAGGTCGAGCAGGGATAATACAATTTTTTCTCCTGCATGCCCATCTCCGTAAAGGGATTTCGCAAATTCCATATTTCTTTCTGATAATTTTTTTTCAATCGCCAGTATTTTTTCATAGTCAGCACCAGCTAATTGGTTGTAACCATGCCTGACCAGCTCGCTCCATTCTGTTTCATCACGCAGCGTAACGCATGGTTTATTCGAAAAAAACGCTTCTTTCTGAAGGCCGCCGCTGTCAGTAAAAACTCCATCACAATTTTCAAGCAATATGATCATGTCGAAGTATCCCACTGGATCCAACAGCGTAACATGCTGCAGATTGATATCGTTTTCGCTAAGAATTTTTTGCGTTCTCGGGTGTATCGGCAAAAGTACCGGCTTAGTTTTTGCAATGGTTTCCAGTGCATTAACAATCGCATGCAAACGCCCGCTATTGTCTGTATTCTCAGCCCTATGTATCGTCGCCAGATAGAATCCATCTTTCATTTTTCCCATTAAATTACCTATGTTTTCCGTCGGTTTGGCAATCGTTTTGTAATATAACATGGCATCATACATCACATCACCGACGTTACTAACATGCTGCACAGTTTTGTTCTCCCTTAAATAACCTTCATTCGCCAAATTATTTACCGCGACATCCGTGGGACAAAATAACCATTTCGATATTCTGTCCGTCAGAATGCGATTGATTTCTTCCGGCATTTTCATATTGTATGAACGCAAACCCGCTTCAACATGAGCAACAGGGATGTGCAGTTTCACCGCTGCCAAAGCACCGGCCAAAGTTGAATTGGTATCGCCATAAACCAGAACCGCATCCGGTTTTTCGCTCATAAGCACTTGTTCGATTTTTTCCAGCATCCTACCGGTTGCCGTTCCATGAGATTGTCCGCCTACACCTAAGTGATAGTCCGGTTGTGGAATGGACATCTCTTCAAAAAAAACATCGGACATATTCGCATCATAATGCTGGCCGGTGTGCACCAGCACCTCCGCAATTTTTATATTGTTTTTTGCATTTTGAGCTTTGAGCGCCCGGGAGACAACAGCCGCTTTGACAAACTGAGGTCTAGCTCCGATAATAGTTACTAGTTTCACTGTAAACATCTCCTCCAAATACAACCTGTCATATTTGTGCTGCAAACAGATATTTTTCAAAAAAGCGTTATAACGGATATGGAATTCCCTGAAAGTGATTGCGATTTAAAATTCTAAGTACTCTAAAATAATCACGTGCGAACAAATATACTATTTTATCTTTGGGTGAATCAAACGCCGTTTCCCAAAAATCTGCATATTGCAGAAAACGATTTTGGTTACTGGTCATGCCGGCAAGCACTCTCAGCAGTATGGGATGAAGGTTGTGATAGCTGGCACCTGCAGCTCCTGACCAGCTCTGCGCCGGATCGTCATAGTATGACCACGCGGTGCCCGGCACAGTATACCCGGCAAGCTTTCTCTCCACAGTTGCAACTGAATCTGCCAACATTTCTTCGGTTTCTGCTTTCCGATAAACCCGCCAGTAATCCAAAAGTCCCATTACCGCATAAATATGTCCATTCAGGATATGTGTCGGCGGTTCCGAAACACATTCATCGAAATACAGATCATCACCGTTTCTGTAAGCAAAACCACCCTGGTCGTGAGGCAATTTGTAAGACTCATACATTAAATCCGCCACATTTTTATATTGCTCATTGCCGGTGACCTGGTACATGCGCAGCATCAATGACAGCGTCTGCCCTTGGAGTAACCCGGAAATCCATGAGTTCCCAAGAAAAGGGTAATGCCGGTTGAAAAAATCAATAGACAGCAGACCATATTTCAAATTCTGATTTTCCCGAACTTTCACGCTTCCGGCAAGATAATCTGCATATTTTTTCGCGACAGCCAGATCGTCAGAATCACCGGTTTTCATATACATGGAAATTCTCTGCAACCCAATCTGCACAAGCTGTGTAGGATGTCGGTGATTTTCCCCGTTCGCAAAATACTCGGGATAACCTTCGGAATCAAACCGGTAATTTTTTACTTCGTTAGTGACATAATACGCCCCTAATTTTTGATCCAAACTCATCGTTATTATCGCGTTGGCCCTCCTGCCTCTTACCCAGTCAATATCGGCGCCCAACATGATATAAGAATATACGTAGTATAAAACAAGACAAACCACTCCGCCGGCGACACTCAAGATGTATTTTTTCTTTGTGTTTGACTTTTTTTTTCTACGCATAGGGAATCCTCCGAGAAGTTTTAGCGAAGCATGGTTCGTTGTTGGCGGCAGTCCACAGGCACCGCTTATTTTTGTCAGATTACGGATAGGGAATCCCCTGAAACTTATTTCGGTTCACAAGCCTAAATACTCGGAAATAGTCGCGGGTAATCAGGTACAGTATCTTATCTTTGGGTGAATCAAACGCTGTTTCCCAAAAATCAGCATATTGCAGAAATGGTTTGGGATTTTCCGATACTTGCGAAAGCACTCGCATCAGCCGGGGATGAAGACTCTGGTATCCGACATACGCGGCCCCGGCCCACGCCGATCCGGGATCGTCATAATATGTCCATGCGGTGCCTGGCACAGTGTATCTCGCAAGATTTCTCTCCACAGTCTCAATAGATTCTTTTAGCATGTTTTCAGTTTCCGGCTTCCGATAAACCCGCCAGTAATCCAAAAGTCCCATTACCGCGTAAATATGACCATTTACGATATGCGTTGCCGGTTCCGAAACACATTCGTCAAAGTATAAATCTTTTCCATTTTTAGAAACAAAACCGCCTTGCTCGTGAGGCAATTTATAGGATTCATACATTAGCTCCGCAGTGTTGCGATACTGTTCATCGCCGGTTACCTGGTACATTCTCAACATCAGCGACAGCGTCTGGCCCTGCAGCAATCCCGAGATCCAGGTATTTCCCAGGAAAGGGTAATGCGAGTTAAAGAAATCAATAGAAACCAATCCATATTTTATATTTTGGAATTCTCGTACTTTTACTATGCTGACGACATAATCTGCATATTTTTTTGCGATGTCCAGGTCGCTTTGTTTGCCGTTCATTGTGTATAGCGATATTTGTTGCAACGCAATCTGCACCAGATGAGTGGGATGCCGGTTATTTTTCCCATTCACGAAATACACCGGATAGCCTTCGGAATCAAACTGATATTGGTTAATTTTATCCGCATTTACGATGTAATAGCCGCCCAGTTTATGATCAAGGCTCATTACAACCTGCTCGTTTGACCGGGTGTTTTTTAACGCAGAAATTTTTTGGTTCAAATCCACATAGGAATACAGATAATATAAGTTTAGGCAAATAACCACGCTAACCAAAAGGGCTATTCTTTTGCGCCTCCACTCCGGCCACTTGAAGCTAAGCATACGCATTCTCCTTCATCTTTGCACCCTTTTTACGCCGTTTCCGCCTTTAATATTTCCTGACGCTGAATTCCATAGAGCAAGAGTAAAACCAGCCAGAGATACTTCATATACAGCATATCCAAAAACATGCCGCTTATAGCTATTCCCACTAACGCGGACCATAAAACAATCCGTTCATTGTCGCAAAAATCACTGTAGCGCTGTATAAGACAATATATAGAGCCTATAAAGAGCGCCAGCCCGATGATCCCCACCTCGCTTGTCATTCCGATAATCGTGTTATGCGGAGCCCTGTGAACGCCCACAGCAAATCCGGTTGACGTCTGTAATGCAGACAAGGTATAAAGCTCATTAAAGTTCGCCAGCCCACCGCCAATGAACCAATTTTCTTCCAGAACTTTCAGTCCGACTTTCCAAATGTCAACTCTTCCTGCGCCCCCTGAATTCAAGGCCATTTCGCCGGAAAATCGCGAGGTTGGGTCTTGCCAGAGCAACAGCAGTATGCAAACAAACGTAACTGTCAACCCAATCACCCAAACATATCTTTGGGTAAATACGAAGTACGCCAAAACCAGAATGAACAGCCCTAAAAACCCTCCTCGTGACCCAGTCATTACAATTGCTCCAACAATCATTCCCAGCGTTGCGAAGTATACAAGCCGCGTTGCGATTGATTTTCCGCTATTTTCAAACACTCCGGACAGACCGATTGCAACGGCAAGCAGCAAGCAGCCACTCAGATGATTTGGATCTGTACCGCTTAAACTAATTCTGTTGACTTGCTCATGAAAAGCTTCTCCCAACGTTAATATATAGAGCGCCAAAGCGCTGCCACTATAATAGGTGGCCTGGATCAGCACCTTAATTTCTCTCTCATTAAATCCCCTAAATCCCGCCAAAATTGTAAAGAACACCAGCATAAATACGGATAGCAGTCTTTCCATTGCTGCATTTTCATCCACAGACCACCATACCGTTGCACAACACCAAAGGAAAAATGTCACTAGCAAAAGTTCCGCCTTGCCAACAACGATTATTTGCCTGTTTACCATTATGGAAATGGCCGCTAAAACTGCAACTCCAATGGCCAGTAATTTGGCCACCGTACCAAAAGATTCAAGAACAGAAATACTTTCGATATGGATAAAAAATATATAAACTACCAAACACCATATATACAAAGAGACACCCTTATCCTGATTAAGCAAGTTCTGCACGTCTACACCTCCCTAACAGCAAACTTCATCCGATCCGATCGGCCAATCAAGTCATGGCGGAAACAAACCGTAGTCTTTCTGAGTATTTTCAAGGCTGACAAGGCGTTAACTCCTCTTTGGCGATGCCAAATACGGCAAAAATAAGGTATATATAAAGTATTGTTCCTGCAATCGACATCAGTAAAAAAGAAACAAAGTAACTCTGAAAACAGTAGTATCCTGCCAGCAGCGCCGAAACTTGCGTAGCAAAAAAAACCATGTTGTAGCGAATTTCAAAACCCAGCTTTCGTTTGATAATAATGATCGTGCTCTGAATGGAAAACACAAAGCGAATCGCATAAAAGAGTGCCATTATCCGGACTATCTCTCCGACCATTGTCCATTTTTCTCCAAATATAAAAGGGAAAACGTTTGTACTGAATATCGCCAATAATACCATGGGAGGAATGATTAATATTGATAAGAGCTTCGTCGTTCGGGATACTAACGCAAACAACTGTCCATTTCGTTCCGCAATCGTGAATTTTTGAAATAGAACTTCCGCAATCGAGCTTCCAATAAACGCCATCGGTGTTTTTACTATTCGCAACGTAAGTACATATGCGCCTAAAATAGCCACGCCAAACATTGAACCAATCAGGAAATTTGGTGTTTCGTTTGATAGGGTGTTCATAAACGCACCTATTGAGCTTTTTTGGGGAAAATCCTTATATTTCACCGCCTGAGACATCATCTCTTTTATTGACACTGACCGCATAATTTCTTTATCATTGAGCCACACATTTCTCACCAAGCACACGTTGGCGCAAAAAGGTCCAATAATACACGCGGACAACAATCCCAAAATTCCATACCCCATTAATCCCAGGCCAATATTCATTACTGTCGTGATTAATGCTCCACCCATTCGTGAGACAGCCAAATTTTTATACCGTTTATGTCGTGTCATCCAATAATTTAAAGCCTGCGATACCCCATTCAATAAAATTACCGGGGAAACCACATATAACCAGATTGCCGGCAGCTGTTTACCGAATAAGTCATTGATGATGTCACCGAACAGCATAATAATGGTCGCACTGACTAAAAAAAATCCCAACGCTATTGCTACCGATAACCCACAGACATTAATTGCGTCTTCTTCTTTTTCCGGCAGCATTATGGCGAGTTCATATCTGCCATTTGCAATTATTGACAACACCGTAGCAATGGACATCCCCATTGCCACCGCACCATATTCAAAAGGAGAATATATTCTTGTAAGAATCGGTGCGGACAAAACGGCAATAATCTGCGCAGTACTTGTGCTGGCAACTAACGTGAGAATGTTGCTTACAAATGGTCTGTTAACCAAAAAATCGATTATCACTTGCTTATTTATTTTCATCGAAGCCTCAACTATTGGCTAATTTAATAGTCTCATTCACAATTGCAGTCTGATCACCGGAAGTCAGGTACGGCCCCATCGGCAAACTCATCACGTTTTTTGCCGCAGCTTCCGCAAAGGGAAAACAACCTTCGCCCTGTTCCAAGTATTTAAAAACCGGCTGAAGATTTAACGGAATGGGATAATGAACCGCTGTCGGAACACCGGCTTCATGAAGTTGTTTTTGCAGGCTTTCTCGCTTCTCAACCTGAACCGTATATTGCGCATATACACTTGTATTGTGCGGCTCGATATACGGAGTTTTCACTTTATCACTAAATAAATCCGCATACCGTTGACCGATCTGCGCTCTTAACTCCACTTCATCATCAAAAACTTCTAATTTGGCCAGCAAAACCGCCGCCTGCAGAGTATCCAGGCGCCCATTGAGTCCAATCATCGGGTGATGATAACGCCGATCCTGACCATGCAGACGAATTTGCATCATTTTTTCCGCCAGTTCATCATCATTTGTAAAGCAAGCGCCGCCATCGCCGTAACACCCCAGCGGTTTTGAGGGAAAGAAGCTGGTACAGCCAATCGTTGACAGCCCGCAGGATTTCCTTCCTTTATATGTAGCACCGAAACTTTGTGCGGCGTCTTCAATAACCGGCAAATGATGTTTCCCGGCAATTTCGTTGATGGCATCCATATCCGCACATTGTCCATACAGGCTGACCGGCATAATCGCTTTCGTTTTGGAAGTGATCGCCGCCTCCAGCAGTTGCGGATTCAGGTTGTAGGTCCGGGCATCAATGTCAACAAATACCGGTTTTGCTCCCAACAGCGCGATCATCTCCGCGTTGGCAATAAAAGTAAATGGCGTTGTGATCACTTCATCCCCGGCCCTGACCCCCAACGCCATCATGGCAATGAGCAGCGCGTCCGTACCATTAGCCACGGTCGCACAATGCTTCACGCCAACATATTGAGCCAACTTCCCCTCTGCCTCGAATACCTCCGGACCCATAATATATTGTCCATGATCCAAAACCTTCTGCAGCCGCTGGTTTAAGTCTTCTTTAATTCGATCTTGCTGCGCTTTTAAATCAATAAATGGAATCATTGTATCCGCCCCTTATCGCTTCAAACTAAGTTTTGTGCCGCAACGGTCACATTTCAGCCAATCGTCGTCCACAGCGGCGACCGTTTCCCCGCAGGCGCAAACCCAGCCCTGCAACCGGGCCGGATTACCGTAGACCAGCCCGTGGTCCGGCACGTCTTTCGTTACTACCGATCCCGCACCGATTAAGGCCCGGGCACCAATTGTCGTGCCGCAAACGATTGTCGCGTTGGCTCCGATGCTGGCTCCCTGTTTTACCCGGGTCGTCAGGTAATCTTCCGCCGTATTGCGCGGAAACGCACAACGCGGCGTTTTTACATTGGTAAATACCATACTGGGGCCGCAGAACACATCATTTTCCAGAATAACGCCTTCGTACACGCTGACGTTGTTCTGAATTTTAACGTTATTACCGATGACCACCCGCGGAGCGACAAACACATTTTGCCCAATCCGGCACTTCTCACCCATCGTCACGCCCGCGGAAATATGGCAGAAGTGCCAAATCTGCGTGCCAACGCCAATGCAGGCATTGGCATCGATATAGGAAGATTCATGTATAAAACATTCTTGTTTGCTCACCGTCTGTTCCATTTTGCACCTCAAATATCAGATTCCCATCCCAATCACAAATTCTTCTTTCAGGGGGAACTGGATTTCTTTCCGCAGCCTGACGGAATGGTAAATCCCCAGGATGATTTCCAGGGCCTTGCGGCCTTCCGTTCCACTAACCGCAGGATCACGATCCTCGGCGATTGCCGCAATACAATCGCGTATAATGTCGGCGTGACCAAAGCCGTAAACATTCGGTGGCTCTTTAAACTGTTCGCCCAGGACTGTTTTTTCGTCTTCATCGTCGAAGCGCCAACTTTCAATTTTATTTACGGCAATGCCGCCAAGGACGGCGCTGCCGGTAGTACCAAAAACGTTGAGTGTTTCTTCCAAATTGGTGGGGAAAATCGTAGTCGTCGCTTCAATGGTGGCAAAAGCGCCATTTTCAAACTTTAAAACCGCCACCGCCGCGTCTTCTCCCTCGATTTTTCTCAAGTTAGTGGCTGTATACGCAAACACCGACGCAACCGGCCCCATCATCCATTGCAGCAAATCAATATTATGGATGGACTGGTTCATCAGGCAGCCGCCATCCTGTGCCCAGGTTCCCCGCCAGGGTGCCTGCTCGTAATACTGATCATTCCGGTTCCAGCGAATCACCGCCGAGCCATGAGTTAAACGGCCAAACTTTCCCTTTTCCAGTTTTTCTCTGAGTTTGACCACGGGCCGGTTAAACCGGTTTTGATGGGTTACGGCAATTTTGACACCGCGCTTTTGGGCTGCGGCAATCATCGCATCGGCTTCCGCCAGTGACATAGCCATCGGTTTTTCCACGATGACATGTTTTCCCGCTTCCATCGCATCCAGCGCCATCCGGGCATGCCAGCCGCTGGGAGTGCAGATATTGACCACTTGCAAATCCGGATTGGCCAAAAGGTCTTGATAATTTTCATAACCGGCACATTGATATTTCTGCACCGCGCTTTCCAATGCGACTTTATCATTATCCGACACGGCAATCAGCTGTGCTTCCGGAATCGCCTGAATCGACTCCAAATGATTTTTGGAAATTCGTCCGCAACCGATCAATCCAAACCCCATTTTGTTCATAAATATCGCGCTCCTAGACTTTAGTGATTTTGTGTTTATATCCATAGTTAACGCCTTTGCAGGCATTTCTCGTATCGACAACCGCTTTTGCATGTTTGGCGATATACTGGTAATCCACATTACTGTGTTCCGTGGTGATGACCACGCAATCGGCGTGTGTCAGCCGCTGTTCGGTCAATTTAACGCTTTCCATCGCCCAGGTGTAGGGAACATGTACCGGCAACTCCGGAACAAACGGGTCATGATAGATCACTTCCGCTTTTTCTTTCAGCAACAAATCAATGACTTTCAGCGCCGGAGATTCCCGGTAGTCATCAATATCCTTTTTGTAAGCAACGCCAATAACCAGGATTTTTGCTCCGTTCAAAGCTTTTTTACCGGCGCTGAGCACTTTTTGCACTTTATCCACCACATGATAGGAGGCCTGAATGTTGATTTCCCCGGCCAGTTCAATAAACCGGGTATGAAAATCATATTCCCGCGCTTTCCAGGTAAGATAGAAAGGATCAATCGGGATACAATGACCACCCACGCCGGGGCCGGGATAAAAGGTCTGAATGCCAAACGGTTTGGTGGCCGCCGCGTCCACCACTTCCCACACGTCAATTTTCATCCGGTCGCAGAGCAGCATCATCTCGTTGACCAAGGCAATATTGACTGACCGGTAAGTATTTTCAAATACTTTGGTCATTTCCGCCACAGCGGTGGATGACACCGGTACCACATGACTGATCGTCTGTTCATAGAATAATTTGGCCACGTCCAGGCATTCAACGGTCACGCCGCCGACAACCTTTGACGTGTTTTTCGTGGTGTAGCGCAGATTGCCCGGATCAACCCGTTCCGGCGAAAACGCCAGGAAAAAGTCTTCTCCCACCTTCAGTCCATTCGCTTCCAGGCGCGGCAGGATCACTTCCATGGTGGTGCCGGGATACGTCGTGCTTTCCAGCGTAACCAGCTGGCCTTTTTTTAAATACCTCGCGATTTCCTGGCTAACATTTTCGATGTAGGAGATATCCGGATCTCTGGTAATCGTCAAGGGCGTGGGAACACAAATCACAATGACGTCCGTATCAGCAAGCCTGGCAAAATCGGTGGTTGCTTTGATCTGTTCGTTTTTTGCCAACTCCTGAAGTTCCGCATCACTGACGTCTTTAATGTAATTGTCTCCCTGGTTAACCTGTCCCACCCGTTTTGCATTCCGGTCAAATCCCAGCACCGAAAAACCAACTTTTGCTTTTTCCACCGCTAAAGGCAGACCGACATAACCCAACCCGACCACACCCACAACGGCTGATTTGTTGCAAATTTTTTCCTTCAGCGTTTCCAAATAGCTAAATTCCTGTTCTTTCCTGGCTATCGCCGTAATCATTATTATTCCTCCGATCTGAATAAAATAGTTCTTTCGCTCTGACTGGTTTCTCTACCGCCAAACCAACATCATTGACTGCTGGCTTTTCTCTGACCGTCTTCACTCCATCACCTTCCAATACTCGCAGCCGTTTGACCCGGGAACCATGATAACTCGGTAACAATTCTGCCAGTAAGTGGATTATCTTCAGAGAATCATCTGTTTCTTTTAGTAAATTCAGAATTTTTCCCATCTTTTCTCCGTCATAGCGTTGCATATCCGCGGCAAAAATCTTCTCGTGCTTTGTTGCCGTATTACCTTCTTCCGCCAATAACAATTCTTCATACAATTTTTCACCCGCCCGCAAACCCGTGAATTCGATCTTGATATCTTCATGCGGCTTTAAACCCGAAAGTTCAATTAGATCGCAGGCCAGATCAACAATTTTTACCGGTTCTCCCATATCCAGTAGAAAGACCTCGCCGCCCTGGGCCAGCGCGCCGGCTTGCAGCACCAGTTGCGCCGCTTCCGGAATGCTCATAAAATAGCGGATCATGTCCGGGTGGGTGACCGTTATCGGTCCCCCTTTGGCAATTTGCTTGCGAAACAGCGGCACAACGCTGCCCCGACTGCCCAAAACATTGCCAAACCGTACTGCCGCAAATTTTGTTTTCCCACGTCCGTTCATATTACAGACCACAGATTCGGCGATCTTTTTCGTCGCTCCCATGACACTGGTCGGATTGACGGCTTTATCCGTCGAAATCATAATAAAGCGCTCCACGCTGACGGACTGAGATGCCTCGGCAACATTTTTTGTCCCGAAGATATTATTTCTCACCGCTTCCACCGGCTGCTCTTCCATTAGAGGAACATGCTTATGTGCGGCGGCATGAAAGACAACCTGCGGTTTCAATTGATTAAAAACAGTGTTGATTCGCCCCAAATCCCGGATATCGGCAATAACCGAAACAATATTCAGATCATCGTATTTTTTTTCCCGCAGCTCGCCTTCGATCTCATAGATGCTATTTTCGCCTCTGCCCAGTAATATCAAAGTTTCGGGTGACATCTTGGCGATTTGCCGGCAAAGTTCCGACCCAATCGATCCTCCAGCGCCGGTGACCAACACACGCTTACCGGCAAGGTATCCGGTAATTTTTCGCAAATCCAATTTTACTGGTTCCCGCCGCAGCAAATCCTCCACATCGACATTCCGCAATTGCTGCATACTGACTTTGCCGTCAATCAGTTCAAAAATCCCCGGTACGGTTTTCACCACGCACTTGGTTTGCTTACATTCCCGAACAATTTCGCGGATTGCGATCCCGCTCGCGGAGGGAATGGCAATAATAATTTCGTCAACCTTGCATTCACCAATAATCCGGGAAATATCTTTGCGGGTTCCCAATACTTTTGCTCCGGCTAAATATTTATTCACTTTGTAGGGTGAGTCATCCACAAATCCCACCAGTTGTTTCTCTGTTCCATACCGTTGCCGGAGTTCCCGTGAAATCATGACACCGGCATCACCGGCCCCCACAACCAAGACATTTTTTGCATTTTTCTCCATTGGCGGTTTCGGTACCAGTAATTTTCGGACCACGTGCAGCCCAATCCGGCTGGCGGTAATCAGTACCAACGTGAATACCCAGTTAAGCGGATATATGCTGCGGGGAAGATTTGCGCCAAGCACATACAAAGCAACCATAATACCAGCGGAACTAACGGTAACCGCAAACACAATATTCACAATCTCATTAAATCCGGCGTATCGCCACAAACGATTGTATAAATTGAAACGGTAGAAAACCGCCAGACAGATCACTATCATAACCGGAATATAATTTTCCACCTGCCACGCATAGTTCAAAAACTCTTTTTCCACGCTTCCATCAAACCGGACAAACAGTGAAAGCAGAGGAACGAAGGCAACTACGCTCATATCAAACAGAAGCAGTAATACCAGCACTGCATGACGACGTCCCACGCCATCGCCCCCTTCTCAATGCATAATTTTGCGTCTTAAGCGGTAACATAATAAATATATTCTTTGTCGGTTTTGACTTCGTTGAGAACGGTGCCAATGATGTTTGCTTTGGCACCGTTCAAAAGTTCCAGTACCTTTTGCGCTTTTTGCACCCGGACTTTGCCACTTTGAATGACCATGACGACACCATCCGCTTTTCCCGCCAAGATGCAGGCATCCGATACGATGGATTTATTGTCCACCAACAGCGGCGAACTGTTTATCACGACGTAATCTGTTGTTTCCTTTAGGTCTTCCAGGATTTCTTTAATGACCGGCGATGACAAATTATCCACCGCCCGGCGGGGTACCGGTCCGCTGGTCAGAATTTGCAGCCCGGCAATCCCCGATGGCTGCAGCATCGTTTTTAACGGCTTGTCGTCGCGGATGATGTTAATAATACCGATATTCGGAACCCCAAACACTTCATGGATAACGGGGGTTCTCATATCGCAATCCATCAGCACTACTTTTTTTCCGGTGTAGGCGAGGATGGCGGCGGTGTTGATCGCCGCCATGACGTTTCTGGCACCCGGCGATGAACTGACAAAAAGAACTGTCTTTAACTCTTTTTCCGCACGATATCCGTTGATGCTGGAGCATAATGTCCGAAACGATTCCGCGACTGCCGACTGTTCACGATCTTTAATGATGTATTGTCGTAGACTGGACATGTTTTTACCCCCTTGTACTGAATATGCTGGCCAATCGTACCCAGGCCGGCTTCAATTTCCCCACTTTTTCTGTGTTTTCCTGTTTGTCTTGTTTGTCATAGGTGGGAATGACCCCAATCAGCCTGACACCAAGATACCTTTTTACATCGTCTCCGGAATCGATGGTCTTGTGGAAATAATCCACTGTAAAGGCCAACAGACAACCACCACACAAACCCAGCAGCAGCGCAACAATGATGTTCAGCACCGGGCGGGGGCGAACGGGAACTAACGGTAAATCACCCGTATCCACAATCTGCACATTGGTCGGCTGCATGACTTCATCAATCCGCGCCTGGTCAAACCGTTTGGCCAATCCTGTATAGGCTTCCTCGGCCACGGTATAATCTCTTATCAGGCGAACGAGGCCCTGTTCTTTCTCCGGCAGACTTTTCATTTCCATTTCCGTGGCGGCTTCCGCCCGTTTAATAGCCGCCAGCTGCGACTGCGCCACGCTCACTTCATTTTCCGCCTGCAGGCGTCCCTGGATGAGGCCCTGGTACACCGGATTGTTTGAAGGGGCTTCCGCATTGACTACCTTGGCAACTTCAGCATTCAGTTTTGTTTTATTTTCATTGATCGAAGCCAACAGACTGATCACCTTGGGATGGCTGTCGGTGAAGGTGCTGCGCAAACCGGCCAGTTCTGCTTCCTGTTCGGCCAGTTTGCTGCGGTACTGTTGAATTAATGGGCTATCACCCACATATCCGGGATTCAGTCGCGCGATTTGCGCATTGATATTGGCCAATTTTCCGCTGGCAGCACTCATTGCCACCTGTGAATCCACCGACATTTTTTTCATGGTGCCTTGCCTATCCAGTACCATTTTGGAATGATCACTTACCGAAGCCGCCTGTTTGCTTTTTTTGTATTCCACTAAATCTTTTTCAATATTATCCAGATTGCGTTTCGCCTCGTCCAGGCGTTCGCCAATAAATACCCGGGCCTCTTTGCCCTGTGCCCTGGCCAATTCGGTTACCCGATCATTAAATACTTTGGCCAGCACATTGGTTATCGCCTGTGCCTCTTCTGGTGTACGTCCCTGTACTTTAACATTTAAAATATCACTGTCTTTCACCGGAGTTACCCGTATACGTCTGATCAGTGATCCATAACCGATATTTTTATCAACATCCGGATACAAACTTTCCACCACTGCTTCAATAACTGCCCGACTTTGCAAAATTTGAGAATATGTAGATACCTGAGAAATAACAGAACCACGCTCTGTCGTTCCTGTGCCAACCATCTCATTTGGACCGCCATTCTTAATCCGGAAACTTGCACCCGATTCATAAACCGGTGAAGAAGTAACATTAACCACCAGTGCAATGAAAACCAGTATCGCTACGGAATAATAAATAATTTTGCGTCGTCTTTTGATCACTTCGTATAAGTCACGCAGTTCGATCCGTTTATCTTGCATGATTACATTGCCCTCCTGCCTATCACGTAAAATAATCCTGATTACTATCCACATTTTCCATCGTGTTCTACCACTTGCGGATCATGTATCCGGTACTGAGATATGGCACAATATCTTTGGCAACATCGATTCGGCCATTTTCGCTCAGATAAACAACATCTCCCTCGCTTAAAACATAGTTCTGGCTAACATCTCCTTTTTTGAGGATTTGCAGCAAATTCACTTTGATCGGCTCCTCCTGCTGGCCTTTGCGGATCAAATACACTTTCTTTTTCGCCGCATCCTTTGTCCACCCACCGGCAAAACCAACTGCATCCAACATGGTCCTTGCCCTATCCAGTTCATAGGTTCCCGGTTTATTCACTTCACCCAGCACAACGACTTGGATAGTACGAAACTTCGATACATTGACGCTGACCTGCGGGTTTTTGATATATGCGCTCAGCCGTTCCGTTAAAACCCCGGCAACACCTTCCGGTGACAACCCGCTTGTATCCACTTGGCCTACCAAAGGATATTCAAACTTGCCATCCGGACGAATATTGATATCAGTAAAACTCAAATCCGTATATCCATAAACGCTGATATTCAATACATCCCGGGGGCTTAAAACATAATCGGCCGCCTGTGCGTGCAATGGCAACAGAAGAAACAGACTCAGCAGCAGTATTTTTTTCACTTATTCGCTCCTCCTTGTCTTTCCTTTCATACATCTGGCATGGTTCAAATTGTATACCATTGTCCTTTTTAGCGCATTATCCCTACTGTCTAGCATTTCTTATCCGCAAAGGCTTTATTTTTATCCACCGTCAATATCCTCGAAGTATCATTTGCGTTTTTTCGACAAGATTCGTTGTAGGAATTTATCCATTATATCCATTACATCAAGCCCTGCGGCGACGGCGAAATTCCCGTCGGCACGCTCTCCATGGCTATGTTTTGAAACCGGTGCAATGTTAATGCCAGCCCTAACATCATACGGCTGTCAAATGACTCCAGTGAAATACCCAAAATCCTCTCCAGTGATTGTTTGCGGAACAGTATGGTTTTATAGTGGACAAACAATTCTTCCGCAGCAGCCCGCAAATTATTCTGCGCAATAATTTTCTCCAGAGTGATAAACAGTTGGGTACCGTGTTCCTGATCGTACAGCAACACCTTGCCAATTGTGCGTTCGATAAATGAATCCACATTTTCCTGACCAACCATCTGCGCCAACAGAGGGAACGCACTGTCATCAGTAAAGTGAAAAACACCTTCGTTTATCCGAAAACAGCTGCCGGCAATGGCCGCATGGCGTGCCTGGCGATAACGCCTGGCAAACAGGTTAATATCAGTTTGGAACTCGGCGATTCCCCAAACCGTGTTACAGGCTGGGATCGTAGCCGCCAGCCGGGACCGCAAATCGGAAGCCCGGGCGATTTCTTCCTGGTGGCGTTCAAGCGAGGCCATCTTGCGAAAACACAAAACACCAACTCCCTGGCAAGTGTTCCAGGCAACGATGTCCGGCTCGGTGGAAAGAACCTCGATGACGGAGTCGACCATTGAACTGCTCACTGTTGTCTGACGTGCAGTACCCATTTTGCGTTTTTCTTTTTCCTGCTGGACCAATACAAAATATAGTGTAAAAGGCCGCGAAAGATCCAAATTAATCTGTTGGGCTTTTTGAATGGTTTCTGCCGTCGAACCGCTTCGACCCGCCAACATACTATTTAAAAAATCAGTCTGCCTTTGCCGGTCATAAGCCATTCGCTGCAAATTTTCCCGACGATGCTGATCGCTGACGTCGCGACAAACAATAAACATTCCGCCTTTTTTGCCGCCTTCTTTATACGGATAACCGGAAACCTGCAACACTACCATGCGCCGGTCTTTGCGGTAACATTGCACATCCCGGCTGAAGGCAACGCCCGTGTCAATCGCCGCCTGCAAATTATCCGGCATATGTCGCAGCAGCGGGGGAATGATCGTATCGTCAAGTCTTCGTCCCATCACATCTCCCCGGCTGTATTGGAGTAAGTTAGCAAATGCCGCATTCACATCAATAATTCCGTCCGAGGTATCATAAATCAGCATTCCGTCCTGCGAGTTATGAAATAATTGCTGCAACAAGGAGTTTTGCCGCCGTAATTCTTCCGTTTGGCGTTCAACCGCGTTTTCCAGAACCTGGTTTATTTTTTGGAATCGTGCTTTCATGACTTCTAGTCGCGGTGGTTGGATTTCGATCTGTTCTTGTTTCTCAAACGCCTCCAAATTTTCCCGAACCCCCTTCATAAAATCACTTTTTCCCCAGACATCAAAAGGATAATGGCCTGACTGGATTCCCCACATCGGCCTGATGATCCCACCATGTTCATCCCCATTGGATAGCAGCATGGTTTTTGCCATCGGCCAAAGTCTTTGGGTAGCATCCAGAAAGTATTCTCCCGACATATCCATTAATTGAGTCCCGCTGAGAATTACCGCCGGTGTCACTCCTTTAGTTTCCCATTGCGCCAGAATCGCTAACCCATCATTTCCCGAAGCTGCTGTTTCCACCGTATAATCCCGGCCAAATTCCCGCAATAACAGCGTTTCCAGCATCTCTCGGGTATAATCATCATGGTCTACGCTTAATATGACCGGTTTCAGTTGATCACCCCCTCGCATTATTATTTTTTGTATTTATGGATTATTTTACCTGCGATTATCCCTCAGAGACAATTCCTTCCATTTTATTACTCATTTACTG
>DATMYQ010000043.1:0-7495 GCA_035560935.1 Patescibacteria group bacterium
ATCTTTTAGATTAAGGCAGGTGCGTTATTTTGGATACCAACATGAAAGAAAAATACTTGGAGGTCGCCACCCGGTTATTCGCCAAGAAGGGATTTTCCAATGTCTCCCTGAGGGAACTGGCCGGCGCAGCCCGCGCCAACAGCGCTCTGATCTCTTACTATTTCGGCAACAAGGAAGGTTTGTACGGAGCAGTGATCGAGGCCCAGTTCGCGCCAATACTGGAACTGCTCCAGCGCTTTGAAAACGCCAAAGCCAGCCCGACGGAAAAACTTCAGGCTTACGCCCAGGGAGTGATGACCATCCATCAGCGTCACCCTTTCGTATTGCAGTTTTTGCACAGCGAGCTGGCCAATCCCACCCCGTTTTTGAATTCCGTTATCGTGGACCGCGTCCGCCACGCGCAAAAATTCCTGTACGCCACCATCTGTGAAGGTATCGCCTGCGGCCAGTTCCGGAACGACATCGATCCCCATTTTGCCGTGATCGCCATGGTGGGCATGCTGAACTTTTATTTCCTGGCCCGCCCCATCACCCAAAACTTTCTTCCCGACCACGCCACTGAAGACTCGGATTTTATTCAGCAGGCCATGAAAATATTTTTGCAGGGAATCAGGAGGGATGACCGTGAATAAAAAACTCATCGCCGGAATTTTGCTCTTCCTCGTGTTGCTGGCCGCCGCCGCGTACAAGCTGTACATGCAGCAGCCGTCCGGCATCACCGCCACCGGTACCGTGGAAGTCACCCGGGCGGATATTACCTCAAAAACCAGCGGTTATTTGAACGGCCTGTCCATCGTGGTGGGCGACGCCGTTACCGCCGGCCAAACCATCGTCACTATTGACCGACCCGATGTCAAGGCCCAGCTGCTGCGAGACCAGTTAGCGCTGGATAAAGCCGTCACTCAGTTGCGGGATCTGGAAAAAGGCTCCCGCCCCCAGGAAATTGAACAGTCCGCCGCCGCCGCCCTGTCAGCCCAGGCGGTGTTCCAGCGCAACGCCGAAGACTATGATCGCTATCAGTTCCTGTTCGCCCAGGGCGCCATATCCCGGCAACAACTGGACAGTGCCAAAGCCTCCCGGGATACGTCCCGGGAAACCCTCACCGCCGCCCAGGCGGGTCTGAGCCTGCAGTCGGAAGGCAACCGTGAAGACGTCATCACCGCCCAGCGGCAGGAAGTGGAACGCAACCGGGCCATCGTCGCCGCCAGCCAATCCACGGTCAACGATACCGTGGTGGCCAGCCCCTTGTCGGGACTGGTGCTGACCAAGAATTATGAGAATGGCGAATACGTCAACGCCGGTTCCCCTATCGCCACCATCGGCGACATAACCGATTGCTGGGTAAAGATTTATCTCCCGTCCACCCAGTTGGGCCTGATTAAAATCGGCCAGCCCGCCAAAGTCCTTATTGACTCTTATCCCAACCGCAAATTTTCCGGAACCATCCGGGAAATCAGTCAAACGGCGGAGTATACTCCCCGCCAGAGCCTCTCGCAAAACGAGCGGGCCAACATGGTATTCGCCGTGAAAATCCAGATCGCCAACAGCGACGGGATATTCAAGCCCGGCATGCCCGCCGACGTGGTCATCGAATAATGGCCGCCTGCATTCAGCTCGTTGAATTGAGCAAAAACTACGCGGCCCTGCGGGCCGTGGACCGTCTCTCCCTGGAAGTGAACAGCGGCGAAATTTTCGGTCTGGTCGGTCCCGACGGCGCGGGCAAAACTTCGGTGATCCGGATGATCACCGGCGTATTGGAACCTTCCGCCGGGCAAATCACCGTTCTCGGCGAAAATTCCCTGGAACGGATCAAATCGTCTTTAGGCTATGTACCGCAAAAATTCAGCCTGTACGGCGACCTGACCGTGTGGGAAAATATCCGTCTGCTGGGTTCTTTGTACGGCGCTTCCCCAGCGCAAATTGAAACCGCCGCCACGGAAATCCTGACCTTCACCAATTTGCTGACGTTTAAAGACCGGCTGGCGGATAATCTGTCCGGCGGCATGAAACAAAAACTGGCGTTGGCCGCCGGACTGATGCACAAACCCAAAATCTTTTTTCTCGACGAACCTACCACCGGCGTGGACCCGGTATCCCGGCGGGAATTCTGGCAGATGCTTTATGGCCTGAACAAGGAAGGCATGACCATTTTCGTATCCACCCCCTATATGGACGAAGCCGAATTATGCAGCCGCATCGCCTTTTTGCACAACGGTCATTTAGTGGCCTGCTCCAGCCCCGCGGAATTAAAAGCGAACTATCCGTACCGGTTATTAGAGCTAAAATCCGTCGGCAAAGACCTCCGGCAGCACCTGGCCTGCGAAGAGGTCCATGACATCAATTCCTTCGGCGACACCTACCACCTAGCCGTCACCCAGCCGGAAGCGGCGGCGCTGGCCGTCCGGTCCGCCCTGGCCGACGCCGGCGTTCCGATTCTCAGCTTGCAGGAAATTCCACCCACTCTGGAAGACGTATTTGTGGCGCTGGCAGAGGAAGGTGATAAAACATGACCGCCGAAACAACCGGAACTCTGGCGGTGGAAACCCTCGGCCTGACAAAACAGTTCGGCGCTTTTACCGCGGTGGACGCCATCAGCCTGCAAATCAAACCCGGCAGCATTTATGGTTTTCTCGGACCCAACGGCTCGGGGAAATCCACCACCATCCGCATGCTTTGCGGCATACTGGCCCCCACCGCCGGCTCGGGAAAAATCCTGGGGCATGACATTATCGCCGAGAGCGAACGGATCAAAGCCTCTATCGGCTACATGTCCCAAAAATTCAGCCTGTATGACGACCTCACCGTCGAAGAAAATCTGAATTTTTACGCCGGCATGTACAGCCTGTCCGGCGCGGCCAAACAGGCTCGCATCGAAGTCATGCTGCAAATGGCCGGCCTGGAGCACCGCCGCCGGGAACTCACCAGCAATCTGTCCGGCGGCTGGAAGCAGCGGCTGGCGCTGGGCTGCTCCATCCTCCACAACCCCCGCATATTATTTTTGGACGAACCCACCGGCGGAGTGGACCCCAAATCCCGCCGCCTGTTCTGGGATATCATCTATAATCTGGCCGCAACAGGAACCACCATCATGGTCACCACCCACTTCATGGACGAAGCCGAACACTGCGACGAAATCGGCTTTATTTTCGAAGGGCGGCTGATCGCCTCCGGCGCTCCGGCGTATTTAAAGGAAGCCATCCCCGGCGTTCTGCTGCGCCTGCCGGACCCGGACCCCATGGCGCGGCTGTCGGCTTTGCTCCAGGGCCCGATTCCCCTGCTGGACGCCTACGTTCACGGGGCCGGCCTCCATTTGCTGATCCGGCCGGAGCATGTGGAGAATTTTGCCGGCACGGATTACACCCGCATTACGCCTTCACTGGAAGACGTTTTTGTCCACTATGTAAAAAGCCGCCGGGAAGAACACACTTCCTGACGGGAAAGGGGAACCGCTTATGATTCGCTTGCGAGCGCTGCTGATTAAAGAATTTATCCAGATGAAACGGGACCGGCTGACCTTCGGGATGATGGTCATGCTGCCCATCGTTCAGCTACTGGTGTTCGGCTTCGCCATCAACACCGACGTGAAACACCTGCCTACCATCGTTTTTGACCAGTCGCTGCAACAGGAAAGCCGCGACCTGCTTGCCTCGCTGAACGCCAGCGGCTACTTTGACTTTGACTATACCGGCCACAGTTTCCGGGAGGTTACCGAGCATATCGAACAGGGCAAAGCCAAAGTAGGCATTATCATTCCTCCCGACTTCACCGAAAACATCAAGCATGGCCGCACTGCCGCCGTGCAGGTGATCGTAGACGCTTCCGACTCCATGGCCGCCTCCTCCGCCATCAGCACCGCCCAGATGGTTGGCCAGATGAAGTCTCAGGAAATTTTGGTCCAACGCATGCAGATGCAAGGAACCCTGGGAAAGCAAATTTCCTCGCCCTACGACATCCGCATCCGCCCCTGGTATAATCCTGATTTCATCACGGCCTTCTACATGGTGCCGGGAATTTTAGGGATCATTCTCACGATGACTATGGTAATGATCACCTCCATGGCCATTGTGCGGGAACGGGAACGGGGCACGCTGGAACAGTTGATCGTCACGCCGATGAAATCCTACGAACTGATGCTGGGTAAAATCATCCCCTACATTTTCGTGGGCTTCGTCCAGGCCACCCTGGCGCTGCTGGTGGGCATCATCGTCTTCGCCATGCCGCTCCGGGGCAGCATCCTGCTCCTGTACGCGCTGACAACCCTGTTTATTGTGGCCTCGCTGTCGCTGGGAATCCTAATCTCCAATTTTTCCAAGACGCAGATGCAGGCCATGCAGCTTTCCTTTTTCATCTTTATGCCCAGCGTACTCCTCTCCGGCTTTATGTTTCCCCGGGACGCCATGCCCGTGTTTTTTAAATCCCTGGGCTATCTGCTGCCGCTGACCTTTTACCTGGAAATCATGCGGGGCATTGTTCTAAAAGGAATCGGGCTGCACTATCTCTGGTCCCAGGTGCTGGCGCTGTCCGCCTTTATTTTGGTGACATTATCCATCAGCATTATTAAGTTTCAGAAAAAGCTGAGTTGAACAAACTACTGGATATATAAGCAGCCTACAGAGCAGGATTGGAATCATCCCGCCCTATAGGCTGCCCCGCTGCGTTGATTCGTTTAACACGATTCATACTGTTCATGGATCGCATACCATGCCGCAGTCGCAAAACCTTCCATTAATTTTATGCATGCAAGCTGAGCCCTTTGGTCAAGCGGTCAACATGATTTTTTTTACCGACCATCCCGATACCAGCCAAATTAAGGTCGCCGGTATCAAACTCGGCGAGCTTCGCCCGATTATCCACGTCATTGTATGTATTGAACAGCTCTTCGGTATAGATTGCCATAGTTACTTCTTTACTCAGCGCTTTCCGCAGTAATTCTTTCAATTGTTCGCCGGTTGCAGAGTATATCATGATTGGTTGTTGCGACATCGGCAGATACGTATTGCCGGCGCCGTCCACGTACGGTTCGCCGAGTATATCCTGCCGTCCGCCGATTCCACTCATGATAAACGCCGTTACATTAAGCTTCTGCCACACTAAAAGATCTTCCCGCAATATGGCCGCAATTTTATTGTCAAACCGCATTAGGCTCCCCCCTTCCATAAACTCATCAGCCGTCCGGCTGTTCTTTTCCATTAGACACCTAATTTACACGTGATTTATATTCAAACGCTGTTATTCCATAAATTCTCTTAAAGTGCTTATTTAAGTGAGATAAATCAACAAAGCCGCATTCTGCTACCGCCGAATAAATATCTTTGTTTTTTTCCAGCAGCTGCTTAACACGATTTACCTTGCAAAATATAAAATATTGATAGGGTGAAATTCCGGTATACGCTTTAAACAGGCGGATAAATTGAAACTTTGACAAAGAAATTTCTTTGCATATTTCTTCAAGGCTTATTACCTCTTCTAATTTTGAATAAATCATTTCCTTGGCTTTGATGATCAGCTTGTTATCTCTTTTATAATCGGTAAGGATATTAGCCGGATTAAAGTTGTCGACCAGGGACAGCAGCAGTTCACTGCACAAGGATTCCTCTTCTCCACGCTGAATTGCGCTTGAAAGATTTAAGATACTATTCTTAAGCGGCTGATTATAGACAATCGGAGAAGCAAACCGAACCATATCTTTTTTGCCGAGTATGTCCAAAAACAGCCTCGGCTCAATATATAACATCACATACTCAAGGCCCGAACTATCATGCGCCCTACCGTCATGTATCTGTTCCGGATTAAAGAGCATAACCCCATTCTCATACGACGCATGGAAGCTGCCGTCTAAATTGTACTCTTGAATGCCGCGCAGCGTTACTCCTAATGCGTATTCCTCATGACAATGCTTCTTATATGCGAAATCGGTAAAACTGGCTGACAACGCAGTGACATCTGATGATTTTTTATATACAAATCTCTGCATATCCCGTCATCTCCCAATAAGCTCTAGCAATCCTGAGCCTAGTATAGCAGAATATACGAGAAAAAGTGACATACTTACATTAACCAATTTTTGATACTTCATTAATATTTGCTTGAAAATAGCGCCAAAAAGCACCCAAGTGACAAAGGCTAAAAAGCCAATAGCAGTAATAGCCGCAACAAAGATTGTCAATATCCGGGGGTCAGTGTAGTATGGCATAACAAAACCGGGGATTACCGTCATTGTAAACAACACCACCTTGGGATTTACAAACTGCATGATAAATCCCGACCGGAACGTCGCCGTTTCCCTTTCCGTTGCGCCTGCTGTATCCATTTTGTATATCTGATACGCCAAATACAAAATATAAAGGCTTCCTATGACTTGCATTACAAGCAATATTTTCGGTATTACAGCCACAAGCATGGTATTTAGCAGGGCGGAGACGGCAAGCAAAGCTCCAAAGGCAATGGTCGCTCCATACGAGTATTCCATCGCTTTTTTTATACCATGCCCCTGCACGGTAGACAATATAACAATATTGGTAGGACCCGGGGTAAAGGTTACAATAACGCAGTATATAAAAAAAGATGTAATGTTCATGATATCAGCTCCTTGGCCGTTAATATCATAAATTATACATCAAGAAAAACCGCTGCTTATAGTATATTATTGCAGGGTTTTTTATTCATCCTGTACCATCGGAGCAAAAAAACGATCAAGGCAGCATCGCGAAATCCTTCGCACTCTATATAGCGTTACCAGTTTTATCACATCAGAAACTCGCAGAGTAGTAAAACAATATCCGTCTGGGTAAGCGGCAAACGCCGGTTTTATCACATCAGAAACTCGCAGAGTAGTAAAACTTGCTGGAAACCCCTTAGAGCCTTATGAAGTTTTATCACATCAGAAACTCGCAGAGTAGTAAAACACAAATCGGACGTAAGCTGTGTAGGAAACCGTTTTATCACATCAGAAACTCGCAGAGTAGTAAAACAGGTCTAGGCCTTGGCGGTCAGGCCGCTGCGTTTTATCACATCAGAAACTCGCAGAGTAGTAAAACTGGATATGGGAGTACCCAATACTGGCCCGGGTTTTATCACATCAGAAACTCGCAGAGTAGTAAAACCGGGCTCCTTGCGTTATATACGGCCTGTAAGTTTTATCACATCAGAAACTCGCAGAGTAGTAAAACTCAGTGGCCTTACGCGCCGCAACGCTTTAGTTTTATCACATCAGAAACTCGCAGAGTAGTAAAACATTCGTTGAAGCTTTGCAGCACTGAAGTAGTTTTATCACATCAGAAACTCGCAGAGTAGTAAAACGTCAAACGCCAATTATCAAGGATTAGAGGGCATTTCCGCAAATTTCTCATGTGATATTTTCGCATAACAAAAGATTATAGAATCGCAAATATACCATTCTATAATCTTTTAAGCTTCTATTAAATTTTTCCATCCTTAAAAAGGATGTGATCTCGACATAAAGTCTTGTTTTACTAGATTCTGCAAGTTTCTGATG
>DATMYQ010000044.1:0-5930 GCA_035560935.1 Patescibacteria group bacterium
GAGATTGACCAGCTTATATAATGCTTGCGGGAAAGAAATCGAGAATAAAAAATGGAACATCTACAAGGGAATCAGCATTCAGAATAAGAGCTTTACCGAAGAATACCTGAGAGAATACCTCCGGTGGGCGACCGCGCATTCCCCAAACCCGCCGGCGGTGGCCATCGTGGATACACTACCCTGAATTGAAAGCAAAATTAAAGTTTATTGGCGATTTTGCCAGTGTGGAAGCGTACACGCTTTGATGAAAAGGGAGCGGATTCATTACAACAACGAGATACAGTAATGTGCTTTGGTGAAGTTTGTAGGGGCAAGGGGCAGCAACCGGATAGTGAGGACAAAGAATCTGTCTCTGTGTCTTTTAATAAGTTGTCAAACAAGGAACGTCCCTTAGCGTCATTCTAGGAACGCCCCTTGGTGTCATTACTTGGTGTCATTATTGGTCAATGCCTATTTTACCAATTTTTATTCGGTCCAGGACTCCAATCCGGCCTCCCAGACATTTGTGGAGGCTTACCAGAAGGAATACGGCCAGCCGCCTGACTTGCTGGCGGCCATGGGCTACGACGCCGCTTTTCTGTTGGCGGACGCCATCAAGCGCGCCAACAGCGCTGAACCCGCAAAAATCAGAGAAGCGCTGGCCTCCACTCAAACTTTCAATAGCGTCAGCGGCCCCATGAAACTGAGTCCTTCCCACGACGCCATCTGCAAAGTCGTCATTATCGAAATGAAGGACGGAAAACAGCTGTACCGGGAAACGGTGCAACCATAAGGCAAGGTTTGCTAACTGTCAACGGCTGCCGGGCGCAATGCCCCGGCAGCCGTTATTTTTCATTAACGTTTGACGAAGAAACTCACAGCCGGAACTGCAGCACCAGTTTATCGAGGTTTTGGGCAATCGTGTCCAGGGATAGCGCCGACTGTTTGATCTCCTGCATCGTCTGACTGACACTGGCTGTCGTCTCGGAGATGTTTTGCGTTTGTCCGGCATTTTCCGCGATGACCGCCGTTGTCGATTCCAGCGCCGTATTCACTTCCGCAAGCTGCCCGGACACTTGGCTGAGCTGCCGGCCAATCTCGGAAGTCGTTGCGAGAAAAGTCGCGGCGTCGGCTTTGTATTGCTCTCCGATGCCAACAAAATGATCATAATCCGGACGCACCTGATCATCGATAAAATGCAGAAGTTCCCGGCTGTTCTGGATAAAACACTGCATGGTCAACTGAACTTTCTGCGTCAGTCCCTGAATTCCCTCCACGGTTTGCGCCGACTGCACCGCCAGCTTGCGAACTTCTTCGGCAACCACCGCAAACCCCCGTCCGCTCTCACCAGCTCGGGCCGATTCGATGGCGGCATTAAGCGCCAGCAAGTTGGTTTGTCCGGCAATGGCAGCAATCGCATCCGCCATCTTGACAATCTCCTCCACAATCCTGGCGTCTTCAATGGCCTGCAACATTCGTTGGCCGATGTCCTCGTACAACGCAATCGCCGATTGTCTCGACTGTTGAACCGTCTGTTGCATGACCAGCGCTTTTTCCTCAATCTCACCGGCGACCCGGCTGCAGCGCTCCGAGTTTTCCGCAATGCTGACCACATTGGTGGATACACTGTCGGCAAAGGCGGCAAATTCTTCGCTGGAGGCCGACAACGTATGCACGCCAAAAGCCAGCTGTTTCGTCGCTTCCGCAACAGTTTCCGCCGATGAGGCCGTTTCATCGGAACCGGCGGTCAATTGCCGCGAAGCGCTCAAAAGCTGCTGGGAGCACAGCTTCATTTCCTGCACGATCGTATGCATATGATGCCGCATTTGGTTAATGCCGCCGGCGATCTGGGCCATTTCGTCCTTCGATCCCACTTCCACCGGCGTACTCAAATCACCCTCTTGAATCCGCTGAACGCTTTGGCGGATTTCCGCCACCGCACCCGTGATGGAGAGCACCATCGCAATGCAAATATAAGCCAGCAGCGGCAACGCCACCGCCAGTGCCAATACGACCACTACCGCCTTATTCTGGTACTCGGTCACCCGCTGGTGGCACAGCTTCCACAACACATCAATCAGCCCGGCAAAAATTTTGTCATTTAACGCCAAAGCCCGGTCAATTTCCTCTGTTTTCACGGTTACTTGCCCGTTTTCCACTGACAAATCCTGGTCCATTTTTTTCAGCCAGGCGGCGTACGAGTCCTTAAACTCCGCCGCATCCGGTTTGAGGGCCGACAAAATCCGGACTGGCTTGGTTTCATTAAAAGTAATTCCCGTCTGCATGTCGCCCGCAATGGTCTCCGCCAGCCCGGAAATTTGCGTTTCCAGCATGATCAGGTTTTTCTTCTCTTCGTACGAAAGAGTCTGCGTTTTCTGTTTCTCCAGCAACGCACGCATTTGAAGCAATGCATCCGACAAATTCAAGCTCCGGAACATGACGACATCCATCGCATAATACGAATCCAGGTCAGGATCCAGTGTAAGATTCGAATTGTCGGAGATATCGGTGTGCAACGTCGTCAACGCACCAAACAATTCCATGTACACGTTCTTTCCGGAGTGCAGATCCTGCCAAAGAGTTTTCACTTTCGCTAAATCCTTCGACACTTCTTTTTTTTGTTCCACCGCATCCAAAATCTTATGGTAGCGGATGTCTAGGTTTTCTAATTCTTGGATTTCTTGATCCACGAGACGAGCCGTCTCTTCCCTTTTCTTCACTTCGAAATGGTAAGCCTGGATGTTTCGTGCAATCTGCTGCGACAGCTTTGCATACTCTGCGCCGTACACTTCTTTTTGGGAAAACTCACTACTCTGCCGGTTGCCTGAAAAGAACTGGTACAATGCCAGCCCCAGCAAACTCAGCAAAATGAAGCTTACCATAAAAAATTTGGTCATAAGGCGGAACCGATTCATGAGCAGAATTCCCGGACGCAATAAAAATTTTAGAGACATATGCATATACCCCCCAACCCCTTTTAAAACAAATAGCCGGAGATATCCGCACAAATCTTGTGCGGATATCTCCGGCTTCATTGCAGAAAGAAAATCTTCATTACAATCTATATATCTCCAGTTGTATAACACAGCGCATACTTTATGCCACATACAGCATACCAATTTATTATACATAATCTACACCAAAAATCAAAGTGCATTTTTCACAATAAATCCATCCTCTTATCCATCATTTCAGACATTGTTCTTGTAGCGTTTTTTCAAGACGCCTTCTGCCGGTGATTTTCAGCGGACCGTCTGCAGTCACGGGATCCGCGGCTCCAGGTTAAGAACACATGCCGCCAGGACAGATAGGGACGTTCCTTTTTTGACATAAATTTAATATACTATTACCAAAGATGATGCTGAATGGGAAGGATATCCGGGTGCATCAAGCAGGCAAGGAGGAACCAGAATGAGATTAACCACCTTTTATAATACCTGCGGGAAAGAAATCGAGAATAAAAAATGGAACATCTAGATGGGAATCAACATTCAGAATAAGAGCTTTACCGAGGAATACCTAAGAGAATACCTCTGGTTGGCGGCCAAAAACCTGGGTTCGATC
Source organism: Patescibacteria group bacterium (assembly GCA_035560935.1). Taxonomy (GTDB): domain Bacteria; phylum Bacillota; class Negativicutes; order Sporomusales; family Sporomusaceae; genus DATMYQ01. The sequence continues at coordinate 3,544 of DATMYQ010000044.1, forward strand.
GTTCAACGCCTGCGTGTGGCGGATTTGGAACATTTGAGCCGCTATATCTTGGGCGAACTGCCGGAACTGATTACGCGCTTTGATGAAAGGTGAGCGGAACGGTGATGTGCTTTGGTGAAGTTTGTAGGGGCAAGGGGCAGCAACCGGATAGTGAGGACAAAGAATCTGTCTCTGTGTCTTTTAATAAGTTGTCAAACAAGGAACGTCAGACTGTGCAAAAACGCTGCCCTATAGAATGTCAATCGCAATTCAAGCCATACTCCTCAAATGTCTGATGATATAATGTAAGAAGGTCAAAAAACACTTTGAGGTGAAGTATGCCACGATATGTCACCGGCAATACGGACAGAAATCAAATCAATCTCATCCCAATGTCACTGGTAATTTTGTCCGCAACTTTAGAAAAAATGACCCAGCACTTTACAGTTGCTGGATCATTTTTTCTGTTTTAGTTTCATGGCCTAATGAATGGAGCCATTGTCGAGACTCCGCCGTTCTGGAGGGATTCAGGGCATCCGTCTACTGTACATCTGCTTCCCGAAGGTAGAAAGCTCCTAACGCATCCCGGATGATCCCTTTGACATTGGGCTGTTCCATGATCTTATTGGTATAAAAATAAATCGGAATCACTGGCATTTCATCCACCAGTATTTTTTCCGCCGTATGCATCGCTTTCATGCGGGCAGCGGAATCATTGGACGTCTGTGCCTCTTTCACCAGACGATCATATTCCGGATTGCTCCAGCGCATATAGTTGTTGCTGTTGCCGGTCGTAATCCCTTCCAGGAAAGTCATCGGATCGGAATATTTCCCCAGCCAGCCGTTCCGGGCCACCTGGTAGTCACCACTGTTGCGGGTTTGAAGATACACTTTCCACTCCTGGTTCATCAGTTGGACTGTGACGCCCAAATTCTTGCGCCACATCTCCTGTACCGCTTCCGCAATGGCTTTATTGAACTCGTTGGTATTGAACAGCAACGTGACCGGAGGAAGTCCTTTTCCGTCGGGGTAACCGGCTTCCGCCAACAATTTTCTGGCCGTCTCCACCTCATTATTACCATACAGGTCTCCGCCGGTCTGACGGAAATCCGATCCGGCCTGGGCATCGGGCAATCCAAAAGGAATCCATGCCAACGCCGGTTTCTCGCCGCCTTTCGTAACCGAATCCACGATGGCTTTTCGGTCCAGCGCCAGGCCAAAAGCTTTCCGTACCTTTACATTGTCGAACGGAGGCCGGGTGGTATTGAGTGCATAAAAGTAGGTTACCAGGAACGGCGAGGTTTTAAGTTTGTTTTCTTTGAGCAGGCGGGGAATCTCGGCGGATGGTGGCGATACCTCGACCGTATCCACCTGTCTGGATTCAAACATGTTCAATATGGTTTGGTAGTTATCGGCCAAATACAGGTCCACCTTGGCCAGTTTGACCACGTCTTTGTTCCAGTATTGATCATTTTTCACCAGTTGAATTTTGTTGTTATGTTCCCATTTGACGATCTTAAACGGTCCGTTGCCCACGGTCGTCTGGGGGTCCGTACTCCATTTGGCGTTGGATTCCGCCGTTTTCTGCTGTACGGGATAAAAGGCATGGTATGCTGCCAGCGATAAGAAGTACGGCGTCGGATATTCCAGCGTCACTTCCAGCGTTTTCTCGTCCAAGGCCCGGACTCCCACCTGTTCCGCCGAAACTTGTTTTTTGTTATACGCTTCGCCGTTTTTGATGCAATACAACTGTTCTGCCGCCCGGCTGCCAAATTCCGGCGACAGTACGGTTTTCCACGCCGCTTCAAAATCTTTGGCGGTCACCGGATCACCGTTGGACCACTTGGCATTGGTCCGCAGATAAAACTTATACGTCAGACCGTCCGGAGAGATTTCCCAGCGTTCCGCTGCACCGGGTACAGCAGCGCCTTTGGCGTCCTGGGTGGTCAGCCCCTCAAAAATCTGCCGTAACACATATCCTTCCGGCGTACCTCCGCCCTTGCGCGGATCCAACGACTCCGGCTCCGCTCCCGTGGCAACCCGGAGTATTTTTTCACCAGCCGGCGCTTTCGTGCCGCCGGAACAACCTCCGAGCATTAGCGACGTGCCCGTCAACAAACATACTGCCAGTACACTCAGTTTTTTCAACTTCACTCTTGATCACTACCTCTCTTCAAGGATTCTAGGATTTATCATACCACATCCTCCCGGGTGTGCAACCGCTCCTTAATTTTAGAAGTTCGATTTAAGAATCGCTTTGCGTTTGGCTGTCCAACGTTGATTTTCCATCCAATGATCGTGTTCTGTAATCATCTTCCTCATCCCCTTATGCACTATTATGTGTGTAGTTTCGGAGGAGGTCAATACAAGGGAAAACAGCGCTTTTAACAAAAAAACAAGTGCTTTAT
>DATMYQ010000045.1:0-4239 GCA_035560935.1 Patescibacteria group bacterium
ATGTTGCTTTTGCCTTCGTTTTGCCAATCAACGAAAACTTTCTCCCAGGCGTCCGTCTGATGTTATCTGGAGTTTATACGGATAAAATACTCCGCTCTGTTTTTTAACAGAGCTTTTTTTATTGTTGTGATCTATATCAAAGCGCCCCGCCTCTTTATCCGTTACAATAAAATCATCACCGAAATCAACGCGGCCGGCACACGGATAAAACGCTAACCGACCGCCAAAGGAGAAACCATCATGATTCCCAAAGGGGCCAATCTGCAAAAAATTCACAACGGTCGTAAAACCTACGCCATTACTCCGCCGGTTCCCGGTGGCTTCATCAAGCCGGATCAGTTAGAAAAATATGTTCAGGTAGCCCGCAAATACAACGGCACACTAAAGCTGACCTCTGCTCAGCGCATCATGATCACCGGACTGAAAGCAGAAGTGGTGGATCAGGTCTGGACCGATCTCGGAATGGAACCGGTCGTGGGAGTAGCCAACTGCGTCCGCAGCGTAAAAATCTGCCCGGGTACGGCTTTTTGTAAACGGGGTCGTCAGGACAGCGTCCGGCTGGGGTTGGAACTGGACCGGCGCTACCACAAAAAGGAAATGCCTTCCCGTCTCAAGATTGGTGTGTCCGGCTGTCCCAATTCCTGCGCCGAGTCAGTGGTCAAAGATATTGGCGTGATCGGTACCGATGACGGCTGGGACGTTTATGTGGGCGGCAGCGCCGGCGCCCATCCCCGTCTGGCCAATAAGCTGGCGGGCGGATTATCAGCGGAAGAGACACTGCGGCTCATCGATATTGTGGTTGAATACTATAAACAGCACGCTCAATTGGAACGTCTGGGGCAGATGATTGAACGCATCGGCTGGACAACCGTTCAACGGGACATTTTGAGCCTTTTCGGCGACGAAATTCCCTTAGCATCTCCCCCGCCCCAAGTGCACCTGACAGCAACACCGAAGTTGCCAACACCCGTCCCGGCCGCAGGAGATGTGTGCGGAGAAATCCAGGCCGGCAGCATCATCGCCGATATCATTCACGTCTATCCGCAAACGATCCCCATATTACGCAAGTTTGGCATGGGCTGTCTGGGTTGCCCGTCCGCCGCCGGCGAAGCATTGGAAAAAGCCGCCGGTATCCACGGAATAAATCTGGACGAACTGCTGACAGAACTGCAGCAGGCAACAATGCAGGAGGTGCAATCATGAGTGCATTGTTAGGACCCATTCATCAGTGGTTATTTCAAAAAATTCTTTTGGTCAGCCAACGGGAAGAGCTGGTTTTCACAAAGGTTCACGACATGTGCGGCGAAACAGCGGAAGAACTACGGGAAGAACTCTGGAAAACTTACGGCGAACCGCTACCGGACGCTGATTTGTCGACATTGATTGATCCCGGCAATATCCACGGCTGGCTGCAACGGCAGATCAACCTTGCTGAGTCCCGGGAAGCTTCATTTATTCGCGAACTTTACGATACATGTGGAGACACTGCCCGTGATCTGACCCGTGATGCCTGGACCGAACACGGTAAACAATGTGGCCAGCAGGCCGCCGCGTTAAACAAATATTCCCTGACCACCACATCCGGTATCCATCAGGCTCTGAACGATTTCTATCTGAACGGCATGCCCTGTGATCAGGCCGATCAGGTCATTCTGTCCGAAGCAAATCATCTGGTTTGGGAAACCGCCACCTGCCTGCAGGCGTCCAACTGGCAGCAAGCTGCCGTTGACCCCCGCTTCATGTCCGAATTGTACCGGCTTTGGCTGCAGGCTTTTGTCCCTGCCGCCAGTCCTGATTTCCAGTTGCAGCAGACGGCCGATTTGAACAACGGCGACCAGCGCAACCGTTATGAAATCAGCCGCAACAGCTGACCTCTCTTTTCAACATTGTAGTATTTTATTGCCGGTAAAGCCGCCGTTGAACCATAATGAAGCGACCGAACGCAATCCGTCACTGACGGTTCGTCCGGTCGCTTTACATTTCTAATTTCCCGTGCTGCCCGGGGAAAAATTATCCTTCCTGCGGTTCTGCCGCCAGCTTCGCCGCACCACTTGCACGCCGTTGTCCCGCCTTATGAATCAGTACCACCGCAACCAGAATAACAACAGCCGCCAAACCAGATTCCATCGTCATCCGTTCATCGGCCAACAGCCATCCCAACACTACGGCAACCACCGGATTCACATAAGTATTAGTGGTCACCAGCGTGGGATCAGCCACCTTGAGCAGCCATACATAAGCACTGAAACCGACAATAGATCCGAACAGAACCAAATACCCCAACGCCAGCCAGGAGCGAAACGAAACCAGTTCCCAATGAATGGCACTGCTCTCGCCGGCCGCCATTCCCACCAAAAGACAGGCCAAACCGCCGGCCAGCATTTGCAGGGCGCTGCCCATCAGCGGCACAGTCGGCAACTCAGCCCGTCGCGAATACAGCGATCCAGCCGCCCAAAACAACGTCGACGCCGTCAGCGCCGCATAACCAATCCAGGGAACGCCTGTCACTCCGGTTTCACCGCCAAAATCTCCCACCAGTAAAATGATCCCGCTTATGCCAAGCGCCAAACCGGCACCAGTCAATAAGCTGGGCCGGGATTCCCTCAATACCAGCCAAGAAAGCAGCGTAATCCACAATGGCACTGTCGCAAACACCACCGCCGCCACGCCACTGGAGACGTATTGCTCCGCCCAGACCAGGCTGCCATTTCCCCCCAGCAGCATAACCACTCCAACCACCGCCGCCTGCCGGCACTGCCGCCCCGTCGGATTCGGCACTCCCGCAGCCCGCTGCCAGCAATAAACGATCAATCCGGCGCTGATAAACCGGACGCCCGCCATTAGAAACGGCGGCATGGTTTCAATCGCCACTTTCATCGCCAAATACGTCCCGCCCCATAAAACATAGACCGCCAACAACGCCGCCAATATGGACATATTCATCAAAAGTCCTCCCTTTGTTGTCCCGCTTACATTTTCGCACCAAATACCATTCTTCCCAATAAAGATTCCAATTTCATTATACCAGCCTATCACTAAAACAAAATGACCAATTGGTATTTTATTTTAGTATCCAATTGGCAAAACTAAAAGCACAACTGCCTTTTTCCGAAACCGCTTCGAAAGACAGTTGTGCTTTTAATTTTTCCCGCATCGATCAAGCAGGCAATCTTTATTCCGGTATCTTCGCCTCACAGGGAACGCCGGTCTGGCATTTTCCACAGCCATAGCGGGGTTTGAAACGTTCCATCACCCTATCTAAATACCCGGCGCATACCGCATGATCCTTGCCTGTTTCATGAATCGCCAGGGGGGGACAGCGGCGAATGCAGGCACCACAGCGATTGCAGTAGGCATCAACAGCGCCGTAATCGCGTGGCGTGGGCAACAGATGAGCGTTGGTCACTACACTGCCTAAACGGCCAGCCGAGCCTTTTTTCGTAATCAGCGAACAGTTCAGACTCAGCGTTCCCAGACCTGCCACATACGCCACGTGGCGCTCTGACCAGTTACTGCGGCGCTCAACGACTTTGAACCGTGAATCCGCCGCCGGGATGACGGCGTCATATCCTTGTTCCTGCAGCCATTCCGCTAAAAATTTCGCCAGTGCTTTGTTGAAAACCTCCCCTTCAATACGTCCATACAGCCACTCCTTGGCCGGCAACCCGGCGCCCCGGTTTGCTTCCCGAACTGTCGCACTAAAAGGAAGGAAATAAGATATTACCGATTGCGCCCCACCAAGCCACTGTTCGGGCGTCAGATGTTGCGGACCCACCGCATTTTCCGCCTGTAACGCACTAAACAGCGGATCACCCGCTGCCGCCACGCCCACTAACGGTTCCGCAAAAAGTTGCAGGCCGTCAAGTTCTTCCACCGTGTTCAGCGGGCTGTTCCTCCAGAAATCATTGATTTTATTAACCATTATCGTCCCATCCATGCCAAAGCATCCCCCTTAATCCGATTTTCCCCAATGTAACTGCAACCAAAAGCGCCGCCTGATGTCTTTATTGAAAGCAAAACATCTCTGCCTGCCGTCTTGGTCAAAGCGGTCAGCGCCCAACCGGATAATTTCGTTATTCATTCTGTAATTATTTTCTTTATTCAACAAATGCGTTCGCATTCCTTTCCCTCCGGAAGGAAAACCAAATAATTCGGCCCTGAATGATTGCATTATCAAAAGAAGTATTCTTTTTAGCGTAAGATTTCATTGACTTGCAACGCCCCTGCGTAGTATGCTAC
>DATMYQ010000046.1:0-28139 GCA_035560935.1 Patescibacteria group bacterium
GTCTTATATTATACCAAATTACGCCAAAAAAGTACATGTGAAACTTACTAACCCTGTGCGCTTAGCGATCCGCGCAAAATAGTTTGCGGCACTTATCAAATAATAAACTGGCGTTCCAGACGGGAGTCAGTTTTCTTTGCAGTTGCACTGCCGAAAGCCTTACTTTCATTCGCCGTTGACGTCGAATCACCATTAAGCGCGGCCATGCCGTTAAAAAATCCCAATTCGCCCGGCAGTAGCCCCGCCCTTTGCGGTGTTTGAAAACAAAGTAGATAAAAACACCGATTTCTTGTAACAGATGATGGTGCAAGTAACGCAGAAAGAGCCGCAGAGGCATATTCAACGCCAGCACATACCGGGAGTTACGTAATGAATAATACACTGCCGTGTCACTGAGACGGCCGATGCTGGTACTCACCTTATGATACACAACAGCCTGTGGAACATACAAACACTTCCATCCAGCCAGCTGTGCCCGAAAATTATAGTCTGTATCCTCATGAATCAAAAAGTAACTTTTCTCAAGAAAACCGATATCATCAATCATTTCCCGCCGAATCATCATCGCCCCACCGCAAGCGCCGAACACATATTCCGGCTGATCAAAGCTTGGCGACCGCAGCCCTTCGCCTCGTTTAAAACCACGGCCAGTGGTGGTGCAGCCGTCTCCCGCACTGTCAATCAGCCCGTTGCCCGCAACCAGTAATTTGCTGGCGCAGATACCCGTCCGCGAATCTCCATCCATCGCCGCCACCAGGAATTCCAGCCAACGTGGCACACATTCCGTGTCTGGGTTCAACAACACAATATAATCGCCTGAAGCATGGCGTAGCCCCTCGATGTTGCCCCCGGTAAAGCCGCTGTTTTCTCCTGTCGCAACCAGGATGTCCGGATGATATGGCCGCACCACCGCCAGCGTATCATCCTGAGAATCATTGTCCACTACAATGATTTCAAAGTTGGTAAAGGTTTGTGCTGCCAGCGCCCTAAGACAATCTCCTATTACCGCCGCACAATTATATGTAACAATAATAATCGATACTTTTCGTCTGTTATTTCCCATTGTTTTCACATATACACTTCCTGTTTCAGTGCCAATAATTCTTATTCATACTAAGCCAGCGTTTCCAACGTACAGGCAGCCAGCTTTCCATTTTTCCCAATCGGAAGGCAAGCAATTTCAGGCCCGTGCGCATCAATGCCGCCGGAATCAGGTGTTTACCCTGTTGCTGCCACAAATAGCGCATTTCCGAAAAAACAAACCGTAACCCTTCCCCTTCCGCCGGTCCAAAAGTTTGCCGCAACCAATCCTCTCGCGACTGAAAAACACCAATGTCAAAATAACGGCGAAATTCTTCACTGCAACTGTAATCGTGGGAATGGTACACCCGGGAATCGGCACAATAGTATACCGACCAGCCCTGGAGAAGCATTTTCCCCGCCAGACACATATCTTCACTTAAAATGGTATTATCGGGGAACCCGCCCACTCCATGCAGCGCACTCACCCGATATACAGCAAACGAGTTGGATATGAATGCAGTCTTGATTCCCCATCGCGAAGCATCCTGCAGTGTTTTTCGGCTACTGACCTCTGGATAGTTGAACAATCGGGCATGCGAGCCCAGTTTGCCGCTGTTTTGGCGTGGCAATTGCCGGCCATAGGCGGCGCCTACCTGCTCATCATTCAAACAATCCATCAGTCGCGCCAAACTATAATCATCGGCAAAACAAGCATCTTGGGTCATAAATACAACGCTGTCAATTTCCTTATACGCCTGGCAAATTCTTTCGATCACCATTTGCCGCGTACCACCATGATTGAACTCACATTGTTTAATAGGGATAACTTCAAAAAGATGCCGCGCCGCCAATATGCCTGTCTGGTCCGTCGACTGCGAGTCTACGATGATTCGATACTGCGGCTGCAGCGTTTGCGTCTCCAACGACTGAAACAATTGCGGCAAAGTTGCTGCTCCATTCAACGTTGGAATAATCAGTGCCACTTTCAATTCTCTTCAAACCTCATTCCATTTCCTTGCCGCCACTTAATAGGCGCCACCTTTTTTCGTCACCACTTTAATTGTACGAAACAATAAAATTAAATCCAGCCAGACCGACCAGTTACGCACATACCAGCAATCAAGCGCCAATCGTCCTTCAAAACTGATCTCATTACGTCCGCTCACTTGCCATAGACCGGTAATTCCCGGGCTGGTGCAAAGAATTGTTTCCACATAGTACCCCATACGCTCTTTCTCTCGCGGCAGATAAGGCCGGGGACCCACCAAGCTCATTTCTCCTTTCAATACGTTAATGATCTGGGGTAATTCATCCAGGCTGTATTTGCGCAGAAAGGCTCCATAGCGGGTAACACGGGGATCATAGGTCTTTAGCTTGGCAAACTCATTCCATTCCGACAAAGCTTCCGAATTAGTGCTTAAATATTGTTCAAGAATCTCATCGCTATTGGCATGCATAGTGCGAAATTTATAACAATCAAACGGCACACCCTTTTTGCCCATGCGCTTAGCAACAAAAACAGGTGACCCCGGAGAATCCAATCGGATCAGCAGCACAATCAGTGTCAGTAGTGGAAAAATCACCACCAGTCCCACCAGGCTGAAAACAATGTCAAACACTCTTTTTACGGCCAAACTGTAGCCGTTGGAAAGATTATTTTTAATCGTTAGCAGAACCGTTTTTTCGTTGAATAAAGTTTCCACTCCAATGTCGCCGACGGGAATGCCAAACAGATCCGGAATAAAGGTGATGTTATTCACATACGGTTGTAGGCGATACACCAAATTGACCAAACTTTCGCGTGGCAAGCCCGGAGCCGCGATAATCACATCTTTAACTCCTGAACAGTAGATCGCCTGCTCCGCGTCGGCAAAAGTTCCCAGAACTGGTATGTTGTCGAACACGTCCGGCAACGCGTTTTTATCTTCGATCAACCCGACAACCTTATAACCTACGCCCGCATCCTGGGCAAAAGCTCCCAGCAGCATCTCCGCCGTTTTCCCGGCACCGACGATCACAGCAGGTATTTGCCATATATTGGCGGCAATCATTGCTTTTTTTACAAAATATCGGCCTAACGCCAAAAAAACAAAACAAAACAGCCAAACCAATGCCATGTAAATCCGCGACAATTGCTTCACTGTTTCCGTAAAGTACATTACCATCAAAATGATTAAAATTGCGTATAAGCTAACTTTAAAGATTTTTTCCGTCTGCTGCCATAACGGCATCCGTCGGACATACAAGCCATCAAAATTCATAAAAAAGATGACGGCCAGAGGGATAACGACTATTTCATAGATGCCAAGCGGACTTTGCATAAACGGCTTGGTAAAAAAAATTGCCGGTATCACGTATTCCCTCAAGGTGTACGCCATCCAAATCGCCGCAACGACAGCAATGTAATCCGTCACCAATAAAATGGCCAGCACCGCCGAACGCTTTAGTTGAATGTGAAGGGAAGATGTCAGATTCAACGGCCGCTCCCAAGTATTGACATGCATTTTTCCTTCAGCCATAATATAAAACTCCCCGCATATCGGTTTTTTGGGCAAATGATGTCTGAATGACTATATTCGCGGAAATCGTCAAATATCCTGCCGGCCCTCAGTAGTAACCCATGAACTGTCGCCAAGTCCCGCAAAGCTACTGTCTCTTTTGCCTACTAAATTGGTTGCTTATCACACTGCAGATTGCGAGCAGCTTCCGCCAAACCCAATAAAAGCCAAAAGAGCCGCATCACGATTACCTGATCAAAAAAATAGTCTACTACACCCGCAAACAAAAAACTGACTGTCCCTAAAAAAACTACAGAAAACAGTTGTCCCGGCAATTGACCATGATAACTAACAGCTTGTTCCCAAGACCGCTTCAGAATTTGATAAAACAGGTACAAAAATGCTGTTAATCCGATAATTCCCGTTTCCACTAACTGATGCAGAAAAATATTGTGTGCATGAAAATGTTGCCGTTCCAGACTCTCCGGCAAAATATAACGACTGTTGTATATTTCATTAAAACTATCAATTCCGATACCGAAAAACGGAAAGTCACCAATCATGTGCAAACAGCTCTGCCAGACCAGCACGCGCTGCCAGTTGGCAATAAATTGAGGATCCGTGAGGGTTGCTGCCCGTTCACGCACGCCAGGAAGAAACAAAACCAGTAAACCCATAATAAAAATAATTGCCAAGGAAGCCAATAAATGTTTGCGATTATGATGAAAAGATATGCCACCTTGCAGCAGCAATGCCAAACCAATAGCCACCCAGGCTCCTCTGGACCCATTGAAAGCCAGTGCTACCAAAGTTGTGACCAGCATCGCGATACATACTTTTCGCCATCCTTTGCTAATGCCTGCACCGCCCATGGCCCCAACAAAGAGTCCGGGAACAATAATTGTCGCCATCGCGCCAAAAAAGTGTGGCATATAACGAAACACCTGGGCCCGAAAGTCGCCGTGAACACCTTTCCAAAGGATGTCCGCATCGGCAATCAGCACAGATACTAACAGGCAGGCAATAATAACTCCCAGTTGTCGCCGGGTTTTGATGAAACCGGCTAACAAAAAAAACGGTATCACCGGCAACAGGTAATTAAAATACAGTTTACTGACACTCGGTAATGGATGCAGAGATCTCAGGCTTTCCACTGCCAGCACCAGAAAAAAAATCAGTAACCCGCCGATGAGCCCCCGGTCAACGCGCAAAGTAAACGGGTTTATCACATAGCGCACCACAGCCAGAGTTCCGGCCAAGTACAATCCATTTCTTGCGCCAATATACGAAATGGCGCTGCACAAGGCAAAAAAAACCAACCCGATAAAAATGCCCCTATCCAGCGTTTTCGTTGCCCATTGAAATTTAAAATCCAATTTCATCCACTTCACCTGCATAACGTTTCCAGTTTGTTTATAATAAGCTGCCAATCAAAGAGCGGTCTGGCGGCGCAAATAATGTCCCGCGGATTGCGCAACTGCAATTCCCAATATTTCATCTCCGTTGCCAATGCAGAAACAGTGGCTACTGCCGTCCACCCATCGGCCACAGTTCCTAATAATCCGCCAGCGGTTAAAGTTGCCATAGCAGTGGGCGTGCAAACCAGACTGCACCCCCGGCTGAGAGCTTCTGCTCCTACCAAGGCAAAACTCTCCCACCGCGACGTGCTCAGTAGTATCTTACAACTTTCCATCTGTTTTATTACGTTGCTATGCTCCATCGGTCCCATCAATGTAATCCGATTGCGCACCATACTATCTAACCGGTCATACATTTCACCCAGTTGTCGGTCGTAGCTGCCAACAATCATAAAATTCCAAGCAGGATGAGTCCTTGCAATGCCATCAATAGTTTTTATAAGTAATTCGGGATGCTTTGTTGGCAGATCTTCCCACCGTCCCACAGCAATCACCGTGTTTTTTTTAGGTCCAGGCTCCACCACTTCCGAAAAAAACGCTCCGTTGGGAATCAACAATACGGTCTCCCGAAAATCGGGAAACGCCCGGCTAAATGCCTGATAGGCCATACTGGTTTCAACTATGATATAATCTGCCTCTGGCAATCCTCTTTTTTCCGCCCACTGCCGCAACCCCCAGGGAGTCATCCTCAACCAGTGACGCAACAGCGGCTTGACCCCTACATCCACGCTGCGCAAAACAGGCGGCATTTCTGGAGAAAAAGGATTGTAAATTTTTCGTAGCAAATGACCATCCGTATCCGTTTTGATGATTACCCGGTGACCACCGGCCTTCGCCCGGCGAATCAACGGCAGATATATTTTTCCACCATGATAGATCAGGATAATGGCCGGCTGCGTCGGCAACCAGTCCCCCTGACATATTTCCGTCTCGTTGATCATACGACAAGTAGGATCCAGGTTCTCACCTGTGCAAAGTATAACAACCCGCCGTCGTTGCCGTAACATAGTGGCAATGACGCCGGGGTCTTTCGTGGCATGAATTTTTTCATCATATTGGGGAAAAACGATATACAGATCTTTTGCCACACGATCCCCCCTGGCTGCGCCATTATGGTTGAGACTAAACCTAGAAACCATTCTACCACAAATTACCCGCCTAGGGAAATTGTCCACCGTTAAAAAGTTGTTTCACACACTCCTGCATCGAATATTTTTCACTAACTGCCGCCAGCCCCTGCCGGGCAACAACTTCCCGCTCTGCATCGTGATTCAAAAAATAATCCAGTTTTTCCAATAGCTCTTCCTCATGATGGTAAACGGACAAATCCTGATTAAGCCGCAACAATTGCCCCAACAACGGTTTTTGATCTACTAATTGAAAGGAACCTGTAGCCAGGATTTCGAAAGTGCGTGGGTTAACACCCTCGTGTTCTGGGATATGGATATTCAGGCAAACTTTAGTTCTGCGATAAACAGAAGCTACCGCTGCCGGCAATAAAAAGTGATTGTGCACATAATGATGCAACACCCCGTTTCGCCGAACAAAACGCATCTTCTTCCAAAAATAACGGTCATCCCAGCATTGCCCATAGACCGCCAACGAGCGCCCTGTCCGTGCTGCATAATCAGCCACCAGACGCAGTATTCCCAGACGCCGGGCCACGGGTACGCCAACAAAGGCGATATCCTGGTCGCGTCGGATATCATCGGGAAAATACACGCGGGAATCGTATCCTACCGGGCAGTAACCGCAGGTCAATCCATATTTCTTTTGTAGATATTCCTGGTCCCGGTATTCAAAAGAAAAAATTCCGTGATAATAACGAAGGTTTGTTTCATTACCGGGCATGCGGCAAATGCTGTCCAACAGCCACAACAATAAGCGACTGCCGCCAGAGAGGAAAACTTCCAGTGTCTCCGTGAACAGCCGATCGCCATTCAAAACCAGACAAACATCCGGCGAAAAAGCTTGATAGGCAGTAATCAGCCGACGATTCCATTCCCGATAATAGTCATGTTCTGCTCCCTTAAGTCCCCACTTATGCAGTTTACGGGTCAGGTATGACGCTTCACCCCAGAAATCACCGCAAAGCTGTTGGACGACTTGATGCCCCTGTTCCTCCAATGCCCAAGTCACGCTACCGGTATAGTTGAAATAATCCGGCCCGATCACCAAGACTTTCATTTTAATCCACTCCTGCCAGTAAAAAAATCCCCGATATCCACTAAAGGACCGTAGAGTATACCAGCGGTTTGACAGAGCCGCAGCCACCGCGACACCATCTTTCGTGGGCGCCCGCTAAGCACCGCTACCACCAGTGCCATGGCGTCCAGCAGGGGTTTCAATAGCCGCCGCAGTACCACACTGCGCCCTTTACGCCGGTATTCGGTCAATCCTTCATAAAAAAAGCGACGCATAAAATAACACAGCGTCACCCGTTCCCGGGGAATAAAATGATATACAGCAGCCTCGGGAGAATAGGCCGCCCGGTAGCCCCGGTCATAGAGCTGGCAAACGAAATCCGTGTCCTCTCCCGCCAGCAGGCTCTTCCCGCTGCGCCCCAGACCGGTATTGAAAAGAACGCCTTCCAGGGCGGAGCGACGGAATAAGGAATTGCCGGTGCCCAGATTTTCCCGCGAGGTCAACACCCGGTATTGCCGATACTTTTCTTCGCCGGGAACGGTGTGCACGGTATCTTCCAGCCAGGCCGGCGGTTCCTGTTCATACACGGGGTACACCGGACCGGTCACGGCCGCCACGGCGGCGTCCAGATCGAACGCCCGCAAGGCTCCCTGCACCCAACCGGAAACTACGGTTTCATCATCATCAATAAAGCCGGCGAATTCACCCCGGCAGGCAGCCAGGCCGGTGTTACGGGCGTACGCCACGCCGGGCCGGTCTTCCCGAAAATAACGCACCGGATACTGCTGAGCCACCGTTGCCGTATCATCGGTGCTCCGGTTATCGACAACAATAATTTCCAGCGGCTGATACTCCAGCCGCAGCAGGCTGTCCAGGGTTTTTGCCAAGCCCGCGCTGCGGTTATAAGTGCAGACTATGATGGATACTAACGCTCCAGTGTTTTCTTGCATGCCGCATAAACCTCGTCCACAGTGATTTTTTGCATACAGCGGGGATCGGTACATTGGGTGCCCCGGTAGCCGTCACAGGGGCTGCAGGGCAACCCGGCGGAGATTACCGTGCAATGGGAGCGCGGCGCCCAGCGTTGCGGATCCCCAAACCCATACAGGACCACCGCCGGCGTACGGAAGGCGGCTGCCATATGCACCGGCAAGCTGCAGGAGTTAACGAGCAAACCGGCTTTTTCCACCAGATATCCGGCCTGCCGCAGGTTCGTCCGCCCCCGCAAATCAACCAGTCCAGGGCTATTTTCGATTTTCGCCGGGCTAGGTCCGCCAAACAGCACGGTTTTTAAGCCATCGCACTCCCAGAGGCGTGTAAACAATTGCTGCCAGCGGTCCAGCGGCCAGTCTTTCAAAAAATACGCGGTGACCGGCGAGCAAGCCAAATAAACATCATGGGGTCCTATCCCCGCTGCCGCGAGCATTGCGTCGACTTGCCGACGCTCCGTGTCCGCGGCCGGGGCAAAATGCAAGGTATCCAGATCGGCGCCGGACAGTTTTATGCCGGTACCCCGGCGTAAAATATCCGCAAATACATACGGTTCATACGTGTGGTCCATCGACTCATCCCAATCCACCGGCTGATTCAGCCAGCAGCGTCGCTTATGGGTCAGGCCCACCCGCAGCGGTACCCGCGCCATCCAGGCCAGCAGCGCCGGTCGATACTGCAAATCCAGCAACAAAGCCAAATCACTGCCGGACATCGCCCGCAACACCTTCCAGGCGCTGTCTTTTTTTTTGTCATAAACCAGGACTTCATCAATAAACGGCAACCCGGACACCGCTTCTACCGCATTCGGGAAAGTCATCAGGGTCAGATGGGCCCGGGGAAAGCAATTTTTCAGACCGGCCAGTATCGGCGTAGCCAGAACCACGTCGCCAATCCCCGCCTGTTTACTGACAAATATTTTTTTTATTTCCATGTTGATCATCCTAACCGGTTGTCATTGACAAAGTCTTTTCCGCCACCGCCACTACATTGTCGACCGTGATGCGCCGCATGCA
Source organism: Patescibacteria group bacterium (assembly GCA_035560935.1). GTDB lineage: Bacteria > Bacillota > Negativicutes > Sporomusales > Sporomusaceae > DATMYQ01. Next base: position 9,091 of record DATMYQ010000046.1, read on the forward strand.
CAAGTGCTCCGGGCAGGCGTCCGCCGCCAGTGAGCAGGGGCAGCAGGGCTCATACGACGATAATACATGCGCGCGCGCACTGCGGGGATGCCAGCGTTTGGGCGACGTACAGCCGTAAATCACCACCTGCGGTACGCCGGTGGTCGCCGCGATGTGCGCCGCGCCGGTGTCCACGGTAATAAACAAATCACTCTGTTTCAGTACCGCCGCCAGATCGACCAAGCCGGTCCGCCCGCAAAAATTGGCCACCGGTACGCTCGTCATCGCAATGACGGCATCAGCATACGCTTTGTCCTCCGGTGCCCCCACAACAAAAAACGCTGCGTCCTGTTTCTCATCCAACCGGTCAATCAACGCCGCAAAGCGTTCCTGCGGCCAGTCCTTCAGCGCAAAGGTACCTTTAACGCATAAGGCAATTTTTTTCTTTTTCAGCGGCAGTTCCGCAAACAGCCGTTGACGCTTCGCTTCATTTTCCGGCTGAATATCCGCCATGACCGGATCAGCCGATCCCTGGGCACCGGTAAACCCCCGCACGATTTCCTGAACATTTTCCACCTGTAACGTGTTAATAATATCATAGGAAAGTGAGATCACTTTGGTATAAAACCCGGTAACCCGGCTGGGCTTGTCGTCAAACAACCGCTCCGGTCCCACCCGCTCCGGTATTCGGGCCAGCCAGGTCAACAACGCGGGCCGCAGCTTGCGGTCCAGCGAAACCGATAAATCAAACCGCTTGCTTTTCAACAGCCTGACCATGTGCCACAGGCCGCGCAGCGACCGATGCCGGGACTTATAGTCATACACAATGACTTCGTCGATGACCGGATTATTGACCACCAGTTCAGCGGCTGCCGGGCGCACCATCATGGTGATCCGGGCGCCCGGGTATGCTTGACGCAACAGAGCCACCGCGCTGGTGGACAAAAGCACGTCGCCCAGATTGACCAGCGCGTGAACCAGAATGTTTTGATACTGATGCATAGGCCGCCTCACTCAACAAAATTATTACGAAACGAAAGGATCACCGGAACAGTGCCGCAAAATGCCCGCTCTTATTTTAAGTAGCCGCCGCTGTTTTCGAGATAGGCACAGTATTCGGCCACCGCGCCTTCCAGCGCATAAAAACCGCCGTCATAACCGGCCGCCAGCAGCTGTTCCGTATTGGCTTCCGTAAAACTCTGGTATTTGCCGCGCAAAGATTCGGGGAAGGGAACATACTCAATGTGACCCCGGCCCTGTGCTTTAATTACACTTTCCGCCACGGCATTAAAGGTCCGGGCCTGTCCGGTGCCGCAGTTAAACACACCGCTTTGGCGGGGGTGCTGCCAGAAAAACAGGTTGACTTTCACCACATCTTTGACATAAATGAAATCCCGCAACTGTCCGCCGTCCGCGTAGCCGTCGGTGCCGGTAAACAAACGGACGGCACCATCCTTTACCAACTGATGGTGCAATTGATAGACAATGGAGGCCATGCGTCCTTTGTGCAGCTCTTGCGGGCCAAACACGTTGAAATACCGCAAGCCGACAATCTGACTTTTTGCCGCCGGTAACACCCGCTTCACGTAACGGTCGAACAGCATTTTGGAGCAGGCGTAGACATTCAAAGCGCCCTCACATTCGGGCATTTCCCTGAATCCCTGGTGTCCGCTGCCGTACACCGAAGCCGAGGAGGCATAGATAAACGGCGCACTGTGCTTCAGACAAAAGTGCAGTAAGGTTTTGCTGTATTCATAGTTGTTTTCCATCATATATTTCCCGTTATATTCCATGGTGTCCGAGCAGGCGCCGAGATGAAACACCGCGTCAATTTCTTCATCATCCAGCCGGCCTTCGGCCACCATGCGGATAAAATCACTCTTGTCCACATAATCATGAAACGCCAGCGCGTTGAGGTTCTTACATTTGTCGCCCGCCGTCAGATTATCAACGATCAGGATATCTTCCCGCCCCTGTTCATTCAGTCCAAATACCAGATTACTGCCAATAAAGCCGGCACCACCGGTTACAATAATCATCTGCAACACCCTTTCTGTCGGAAACTGTTCTTTCTATCCGCCGTATCGCAATCGCCGCAATAACTCAGATATCTGCCACCATAAAATTCTTCACGGCTTCGCTCAATTCCTGCCGGCTGATGGCATAAGTTCCCACCTTTGCCACCACCACACCGGCCGCCAGATTCGATAATTGCGCGGCATCGGCCAGGCCGATGCCGCCGGCCAGCGCCGCCCCCATCACGGCGATCACAGTGTCACCGGCGCCCGACACGTCAAAAACCTCCTGGGCCCGGGTCGGAATGTGCACTTCCAGCCGGTCATCCACCAAGCTTAACCCCTGTTCCGAACGGGTCACCATCAACGCGTCCAGGCGCAGACGTTTCCGTATCTTGTCGGCGGCATTTTTTACGGCTTTGTCGTTATTGGCAACGGCTTTATGAATCGCTTCGCCAATTTCTTTTAAATTCGGCGTAACCAGCGACGCCTCACTGTATTTCTTCCAGTTGGCACCTTTGGGATCAACAATCACCGGCACACCGGCCTGCCGGGCGCAACGGATCACATACTGGCAAAGTCCCGGCGTACAAAGCCCCTTGCCATAGTCGGAAATCACCACGCCGTCCACACCCGCTGCCAGCGTCCGGTCGATCCAGCCCCGCAGCCGCCGGTCCGTCGCCGGAGTCAACGGCCGGGTATCCTCAAAGTCCAGACGCAGCATTTGCTGGTGACCGCCAATCACTCGCAATTTGGTCGTAGTCGGACGATGTCCATCGACCAGACCGCCGTCTTCAATACCAATATCCGACAGCAGGCGGACCAGCCGGACACGGTTCTCATCCCGCCCGGCCATACCCGCCAGAAAAACCTGACAGCCCAAAAGCGCCAGGTTATGCGCCACATTGGCCGCCCCGCCCAGCGTTTCCTGTTCCCGGATCACCCGAGTGACCGGCACCGGTGCCTCCGGTGAAATCCGCCGGACCTCACCATAGTAATAGCGGTCCAGCATCACGTCGCCCACGACCAGCAGCCGGCAGCGACTGATCTTTTGCTGCAAAAAAGCGTCCATCGCCATAACATCCTGAAACATCAGCTACACCTCGTCGTCAATAGCCGCACACAAAATATGACCCGCCAGAATATGCGCCTCTTGGATCCGGGCGGTCACGGCAGAAGGAATCCGGAGGCAAACGTCACAGCTGCCCGTCATTTTGCCGCCGCCGGCGCCCGTCATGCCAATCGTGGCCGCCCCCTGCATCCGGGCCTGTTCCAGCGCCTTCACGATACTGGGACTGTTCCCGGAGGTACTGATCCCGACCACCACGTCGCCGGGCCGCACCAAAGCCTCCACCTGGCGGACAAAAATTTGATCATAGCCATAGTCATTGCCCACCGCCGTCAATATTGAGGTATCGGTGGTCAGCGCGATCGCCGCCAGCCCCCGCCGTTCTTTCTGGAAGCGGCCCACGAATTCCGCCGCCAGGTGCTGACTGTCGGCGGCGCTGCCGCCGTTGCCGCAGAAATAAATGACGCGCTGTTCCCGGACAGCCTGCCGGCACAGCCGGATCATGGCATCCAGATCGGCGCGGCACTCATCAGCCATATGTTCTATCACCTGTAAATGTTCACGAATCAGTTCTTCCGGTTTCATCCTTTCCTGCTCCTTTACTGTTCTCTAGTCTGCTGCAAATAGTACAGTTTCACGTATTTGGCCATGGTATAGAAAAAATGGAATGACGCCAAAATAAAACCCACTTTGCCGTCACGCCAGCCGGCTTTTAACAGATACATCTTAAAAAACGCAAAAAACGGGCGCACCATAATATCGAAAAAGAAGTTGGCTCGTTTGCCTTTTTGGTAGTTTTTTTCCGCCGCCAGGCGAGTATACAGGTTCAGCTTGTTAAAATAATGTTCCCAGCTGGTGTAGGGAAAATGAATGATATGGTGTTTCAGTTGTTTCTCCGGATAGGAGTGGTGAATCTGCGGATGGACAAAACCTTCCACATAGGTCCCCTCCCGGGGCAGCAGATGAATGCCGAAATCCGGATACCAGCCGCCATGTCGCAGCGGCCGCCCCATCAAGTGGTTCAGTCGGGAGACCCGGTAGGTTATTTTTTCGTCACGCGCAACCGCTGCTTTTACTTCAGCCGCCAGTTCCGGCGTGATTCGTTCATCGGCGTCCAGAAAAAAGATCCAGGGATGGCTGGCTTGCTGAATAGCAAAGGTTTGCTGCACTCCCCAGTCGCCGTTCATCGCCCGCTGCACGACCCGGGCGCCCAGGCTCTCGGCGATGGACCGGGTGGCGTCGTCGCTGTAATCGTCGATGACAACAATTTCGTCGGCAAACCGGGCGCTGTTAATGCAGTCCCGGATATTTCTCTCTTCATTTTTCGCTAAGATCAGTACGGTTAGTTTCATGTCCGTTACCGCCTTTATTCAAAAGTTTCCTCACAGTTCAACGATACGGCACAAATGCCGGTCCGGCGTCAGTAGAGGAATACCCCCGGGATCGTCTAATGCTGCCAGCATTTCCAGCGTGTGCTTCATGACGATATCCACGGTAATGACTTTCATACATTCATGTGTATCGCAATGGTGGTCACCGCAGGGGTGGCAGTCCACCGGCGTTTTGATCAGTGTCGCCCGGTAGGTATAAGGGTAGAACCCCGGTACCGGCGAAGATCCGAACATCGTCACCAGCGGCACATCCATCGCCACGGCGATGTGCATCGGCCCGGAGTCATTGGTCACCAACAGCCGGCATTGTTTCAGCATGGCCGCCAACACCAGCAAAGACAATTGGCCGGTGAACACTTTGAGCCGGGGATGCTCCCGCCGGGACATCAGCGCCAGGGTTTCCGCCACGATATCCTCATCCATGGAACCGCCGAAAAAGGCAATTCCATAACCCCGTCCCAACAATTGATCCGCCAGCTGGGCATAATATTCATGCCGCCAGCGTTTGGTTGGCCAGCTGGCTCCCACATTCAGGCCAATGACCGGTGCGGGGTTATCGCCGTAAGACTGGTGCCAAAGCCGGAGTGCCTCGGCTTCCGCCGCGTCATCCAGCCACATTTCAATGCCGTTGTCGTCAATCGTCCCGACGCCGGCCAGTTCCCGCAGCACGTCAAAATGTGACTCCACCTGATGTTTAACGGCCTTGCGGTTTTTCATCACGCCGTCAAACAGCCAGTGCAGCCCAAAAGTGGAATAGCCGACAATCTTCTTCGCACCGCTGAACGCCGCAATGAAAGAAGCCCGTTCATTGGCATGAAGATTCACCACCAGATCAAAACGCCGGCGGCGAACATCCCCCACCATTTGCAGATACGTTCCCGGTTTATTGTGATATCCCTTTTTATCCACCGCAATCAATTCATCAATATGGCGGTTATATTTTACCAGATCAGCCAGCTTGGCGTCCGCCAGCAACGCGATATGCGCCCGGGGATAATTGTGGCGCAGGGTGCGCAACGCCGGGGTGACCAGCAGCAGGTCGCCAATATGCATCAGGTTGATTACTAATATTTGAGAATACAGAGTCATCAGCTCCCGGGTAAAAAATTCTATGAAAGTTGTCTGGCCAGGTCCGCCAGACGGTTGGCGAACGCCCGTGGATGATAATCCCGGTACGCCCGCTCCAGTTCGCGGGCATACACATCCGCCCTATCGCCATAGGTGTTGATAAACTGTTCCACCGTTGCCTGCAGGGCCCCCATCCGGCTGCTGTCGTACGCCAGGCCGATCTGATAACGTTCCAGCACCTCCGGATTGATTTCATCGCTCAAAATGACCGGTTTTTTATAGCCAATGGCGGTAAACAGCATACCGCCCCAATGGTAACGGTAGCGGGGCGCCGAATACGGCATCAGCAACGCATCCACCGCGGCAATGGCTTCCTGCCATTCCCGGCCGATCAAGCCCTTATGCAAAAATTCCACATCCGCCCGCCCGCTGTAGGTTTGGATAATTCGTTCAAAATCGGCCGCATCGTCGGGATTCATGGTCGAACCCTGCACCAATAATTTGACCGGACGCTGGTACGTCCCCTGTAAAAAAGCCTCCAAAAAAACATCCAATTTTTTCTCCCGCCGGTACTGCCCAAAGAAACCCAGTACCAAGGGTCGGGAATCGCCCGCGCCGGCGGCAGGCAGCACATGATTTGGCGCCAAATCCCGGGGCAGATAAGTGGGCGGCGTCAGACAAGTCACATTGGGGCACTCCCGGTCAAACAGCCGATCACCAAAGGTCAATACCGCCATCCGGATATGAGGATAGGGACGCAAACGTTCGGCAGCGGCAAAAAACTTCGGTGCTTCCCGTGGGTTGACCCCGTGGACGACAAAAATTACCGGCACCGGTGACTGTTTCAATTTACTCAAACGCAAGCCCCGCAGGTAACGATAGGTGGACGTGGGAACAATCACCGCATCCACGTCCTTCTGCAGCGCCAGATGATAGATCGCACGGTACCAGCGTTGCCGGTTGATTTCGCGTTTCGCCGACAATAAAATTTTCTGCAGGCCGCGAACCCCGGTATAAGAAACGCCCCGTCCCGGCAAACGCCGGACAGGAACTTTGTAGTCAATTTTAAATTGAAAATCTTCCGGAACATAGAACACTACCTGATGCCCCAGGGCCACCAGCTCCTCGGTCAGCAAACGGTCAAAATCAACCTCATGCCCGCCGGGAGTCGAAATCGATTCAAAAATGGCAAATTTCATCGGTCAGGCTCCTTGCCGGCAGGGCATTCCCTGCCAGACGTATATTCCCAATATGGTTATTTTAACATATTTAAGATGGTATGAATCACTTTTTCTTCTTCCAGCTTTTCCAGGCAACGGTGATCACAGTCCGAAACCCGTCCCCAGCAGGGTGCACAGTCGGCGGGAAACCGAAAAATTTCGTCCCGGTCGCCGCGTGGCCCCCAGGTGCGCGGATCGGTCGGACCGAAAAACGCCGCCACCGGTGTGCCCACCGCACCGGCCAGGTGCATCGGGCCGGTATCCACGGTCACCAACAGCCGGGCCGCTTTCAGCAACGCCGCCAGTTCCCCCAGTGTCAGCACTCCCGCCAGCACGCCGGCGACATTGCCAGCCTGTTGATTGATAGTCTGTAGTTCCGCAGCCTCCCCGGCGCCGCCAATTAAATAGCAGTCGGTTTGCACCGCCAGCTCCCGCAGTAAGCGGGCATAACCGGCCCGGGTCCAGCTTTTTTGCGGATAACTGCCCACCGGGCAGAGCAAGGTCAGTGGCCGGTTCCAGTCCCGAACCACCTTTTGACGCACTGCGGCTGAATCAGCGGCACAAACCGAAAACGCCAGACTGGTATCCGTCGTGGATATTCCCAGCGGAGCCAGCACGTCCAGGTAATGTTCCGACTCATGCCGCGACGCGTCCCGGCGCACCGCCACCGCGCCGGTTAAAAACCACTCGCCACGCTGGGCGCGATATCCTAACCGCCGCGGAATACCGGCCGCCCGGGCCAGCATCGCTCCCCGGGGCGCAAAGTTGGTGCATACCGCCAGGTCATAGCGGCGCCGACGCAGCTCTCCCGCCAGTTTCCAGGCTGCCGCAACGCTTTTGTGGCGGCCTCGTTTATCGTAAATCAGCACATCATTTACGAAAGGGTTGCCGGCGGCGATCGGCTGTGTTAACGGTATCGTCAGCATGTCGATGACGGCCTGCGGACAGTGTTCCCGCAACGCCCGGGCTACCGACGTGGACAGCAGGACATCGCCGATAAACGCCAGATTGATGATCAAAATACGCGAATTGGTAGCCAACATGACCTCACTCCTGTACTTTTCGATAGACCCAGACGTCAAAGTACCGGGTCTGCTCCGTCAATTGATAGTACTGCGCAAAAGTTTGGCGAAACGTCTCATCAAACATGGGAACATCAATGTATGCGTTCGATACGTGAAACGGTTTGTGTCCCGCCGGCAACAGCCAAACCTGGGTCACTCCTTCCCGCAGGGCCTGCAGCGTAGCGGCGGGAATGGGCATGCCGGCCGCTCCCATATCATTGAGCGCGGCGATATCGAGCAAATAGGGATTTCCCTCAAATACCAGGGAGGGGATCAGCTGATTGTACCATTTATGCCGGTCATTTTCGCCATAACCGATCATCATGGTTTGCCCCCGGTATTCATTTTTTAATACCTGAAATTCGGCCACCATCGCCCGATCCATGACGAAGTACTCCCGGTATTTTAAAATCCTTCCCTGTCCGTTGATGCCGCCAAGGATCACGATCAGGCACAATACCACCAGCGCGGCATAGCCAATGCGGCGGCGCCGAACCAGTTTTTCCGTGCGGTCTTCCTCTTCCTCCGGACACACGGTTTGCATTTGCTGTATCACCCGCAGCAGGGCATACATCAGAAACGGCACCAATGGCGCCAAGTGATGGCTGCCGCTGCCGGCTTTTGAACCCACCAGCGCGATCGGCAGCGCCGCCGCCAGCATAGTGGCGATCAGCTGTCTGTTTTCTGCTTTTCGCCAAAATTGACCGGGCCGGCGAATAAATCCCCAGGATAAGACCGCCGGAAACGCAAACAGCAGCATGAGCATCGAAAAATTGCCCATGGCAATCGCCGGACTGATTCCGTGAGTGGTGGAGGCCTGTAACCATTGCCAATAATGCGGCAACGAGATATTCGGCACCGCAAACGGCGCCAGAGTCACGGCCGCCATAATCCCCAGCGTCCAGGCAACGGTGCGGCTTCCCTCCCGCCGCCACAACAGCGCTAAAACCGGAAACGCCCAGAGAATTTCATGAATTTTGCAGCTGGCCAGCAATCCCAAAGGCACCGCCGTACTGAAGACCGCACTCCAGCGTCCGCGCGCCAGCGTTACACCCATCACCGCCACTAACACCAGCAGCAACATAAGCGCATCGGAACGGCTTAAATATAAATAATACCATTTCGATAAAATCCACAACTCCAGCCCCACCAGCCAAAAGACCAGCCGCCCGCTCAGAAAACGTCGAAACCAGTACCATGACAGCCCGGCCGTGAACAGCAGACACAAGAGTTCGGCTACCTTGGCGCTGTGAAAACCGGGTCCCAGTAACTTTAAGACAGCGCCCAGCAGCAAATAGACCAGCGGTCCATGCTGCAGGCTATAACGCTCCGCCGCGTCCAGCGCCGTATACAGCGGATGACCTTCATACAGCAGCCAGGCAACGGAAGTCATGGTGATTTCACCGGCATGATCGATAAAGCCCGGCCAGATAAAGTACCGGATCCCCGTAATGAAGAACATGATGATCCCGGCAGCCGCCCAAAAGTCGAAAAAGTATTTTAACATCACCGGCAAAGGTTTTCTCATTCGTGCGTACTCCCGCCATTGAGAATTTTTTCCAAGGCCCCACAGACAATAGTGGAATGAATCGCTTCCAGACAATCCCGGCCATCCGGACATTGCCGGCGCCAGCAGCCGGCACATTCCCGGGGCGTAACCAATACCTGGTGCCCGTTACCGTACGGACCGTTTCTCTCCGGGTTGGTGGGACCCATCAGCGCCACCACCGGCGTTCCCAGCGCAGCGGCCAGATGCATCGGACCGGTATCGCCGCCGACACAGGCTCGCGCCCGGCTCAGCAGATACGCCAGTTCTTTAAGCTGTGTCCGGCCCGTTAAATCCATTGGCGCTTCCCGTAATCCAAACCGGGCTGGCCAGTGGGCCGCCAGCGGCTGCTCTGCGGGACCACCGGCCAGCACCGCCTGGATTCCCCGCTGCTGCAGCCACTCCGCCACCTGGGCAAACGCTTCAACGGACCAGCGTTTATTGGGCCAGTTCGCCCCCAACAGCAACACGACATAGGGTTTCAACAAATTCAGTCCGGTATCCGCCGCGGTTTGTGCCAATGCCGCCTGATCCGCGGGTAAAATTCCCAGCGGAAACGCCACCGGTTCCGCCGCGACACCCAGGTAGCGGACAACATCCAATAACATTTCCACCACATGCCCCTGCTGATGGGGTCCGCAGATCTGCCGGCTGATCCATTGGCTGCCTTCCCGGCTGTTACAGTATACCAGCCGCTGCGGTGCGCCGCTCAGCCAGGCCAATGCGGCACTTTTAAACAGTCCCTGTAAATCCAAAGCAAGGTCGAAACGTCGTCGTCGAAGTTCGGTGCGCAATTCCTGCCCATAAGAAAAGATCCCGGCCAGGGTTCTGATCCGGGATTTGTCAAATAGCAATACTTCCTCTACGTCCGGTTGATGCGTCAACAGCGCATATGCGGCTTTTTCCACAATCCAGGTGATCCGGGCCCGCGGCCAGGCTCGTTTTAGTGAATGCACCACCGGCAGCGCATGAATCACATCGCCGATCGCCCCGAGTTTAAGCACCAAAATGCGGCATTCCGGCGGCGTTTTCGATGATTTACTCATGATTTTGGCGGATTTTCCGGATAATGTTGGAGGAAGATCGTCCCGGCACTTCCGGCAGCAGTATCGTTTGACCGCCATATCCGGCCACGATATCCGCTTCCGGCAGGTTCTTTAACTGATAATCGCCGCCTTTTACATAAACGTCCGGCCGGATTTCCGCCACCAGCCCTTCGGCCGTTGCATCGTCAAAAATCACCACGCCGTCCACTGCCGCCAGCGCTGCCAACACTTCCGCCCGATCATCCTCATGGTTAAGAGGGCGGTCCGGCCCTTTCAGCTTCCGCACCGAGCGGTCACTGTTCAAACCCACCAGCAGGCAGTCGCCCAGCTCCCGGGCCGCCGTCAGATAACGGACATGACCGGCGTGCAGAATGTCAAAACAGCCATTGGTAAACACTATGTTCCGGCCCGCTGACCGGAACTGATTAGCCCAAGCGGTCAATTCGTCCCGCTTAACAATTTTCATGATAATCTCCTATAGCGGTAATCAATTCACTGGGAGTCGTAGTAGCCGTTCCCGGTTTGCGGACGACCACGCCAGCGGCAAAATTAGCCAGCCGGGCCGCCGTTTCGTAAGATGCGCCCGCCGCCAGCGCCAGCGCCATGGTCACAACCACGGTGTCACCGGCACCGGTGACATCATATACTTCACTGACATTGGTAACCGGAATATGAATCACATTGCCCGGCTTGTCAAACAGCGACATGCCTTCCGGTCCCCGGGTGATCAGCACCACTTCGGCGTCCAGCCGTTCCAGCAATGATTTGCCTGCCAACAACAAATTGCTCTCATTCATATTTTTGATTTCCAACGCCGCCGCCGCTTCCGATTCGTTTTGTTTAACTATGGTAACGCCGCGGTAGGCCAGGATATTATAGCGGGAATCGACCATCGAGCGGACGCCGGCCTGACGGCACAGATCGAGAATTCGCCGCAGCAGAGCCTCCGTCATCGTACCACCGCCATAATCACTAACGACCACAAAGCTCATCTGTGGTATATGCTCAGCAACAAAGCGCAGAATCGCCGCTTCACCGGCAGCCGATAACGGCGCGTCACTCTGGCGGTCAATCCGAACGACCTGCTGGCGGACAGTCGCCTGTCCGCCAGCCAAAATACGGGTTTTCGTAATGGTCGGCCGGTCCGGCTCCACTATCAGTCCTACGGTATTGACCGAGTTTTCCGCCAGCACGCGGGTCAATTCCCGCCCGGCGCTGTCATCACCCAACACGCCCACAGCGTATGTTGTTCCCCCCAGGGTCGCCGCGTTATGGACAGCGTTGGCGGCGCCACCGGGCACCACCGTTTCCCGCGCCTGCTCCAGCACCAGCACCGGCGCTTCACGGGAAATGCGGGAGATTCGCCCTTCTAAATACACATCGGCAACCATGTCACCGATGACCATGATCTTTTTTTTCTGAAACTCCTCAATCAGTTTAATAAGATATTCCGGCAAAACGATTCCCTCTTTTCCTTCCTCCGCTTACCAGCGAGTCACACTGACATTCCATTTCCATTCACTCCGCTTGGCGCGATAGGTCAGGCTCATTTGCCAGCAGTGCAAATTCCGGTACCAGGTATAATCCACGTCGGCCAGGCGCCGATTTTCCGTGTCATAACTGGCAGCCACCCCCAGCACGTTCAGCCGGTCGATGGCATAGGCTCCGCCAAACGCCAGTTCCCGGTTCGGCGTATCATTGGAGTAGACAAATAACGCGTCGTTTTTACGGGAGAAATGGTAGGCCACATACGAATTAAACCGTGGTGACCAAGCCTTGGTCAACGTGATATCATAGCGAAAAATATCCTGGCTGGACTGATTGTAACTTTCCTTTAACCGCTCCAAGCCCACTCCCAGGTACAGCGTCAACGTCGGATCCAGTTTGATCGGATCCCGGTCAAAATACAGTACATAATCCTGATGCCAGCTACTCTTCACATCATCTGTCCATTTACCGTAAATCGCGGTAAAGCGGTAGCTGAGCGGCAGGTCGCCGATCGGATGCGAATTCCAGGAAAACTTATATTCCGGTTCCTTTTTCAGCCAGTTATTGTCCGCGTCCCGGAAATTTCCTTCCGATACGGTGACAGAGTAATCCATCGTACGGTACACAGCACCGCCGGATGGTTTAAACTTTTGTTTTGTAAAATATCCCAGGTCGGTAAACAGTGAAATATCATCCGTCAGCGGATATTCCAGATGTTGCACAATCCCCAGACCATCTTTATTATTGTAGCTGATCTGCGGGAAGTCCGGTTCCCCTTCTTCCGCTTTTTTCAGTGATTTGCGATACTTGGCTATGGAAAAAATCACGGTATCCTTGATCCAAAACTTGGCGTTATAAGCGATCAAGTGATCTTCAGGCCAAATATCGATCCGGTCAGCGCTGATGTGATAATCGGGAACCTTCGCCGGACAACCGGTGGTCGTACCGTCATGCACCCGGAAGTACTCCGGAAAAAGATCAATCTTGCGACCGGCAACGATTTGCCGGTCCACAATGCCGTTCGCCTTTTCCATCGTACCGGTTCGCATGGAAACATTATAAAAAACGTCTTCGCCCTTTATATTGGTTTTATTGTCGGGATCAACAAAGGTCATCTTATCTTTGACCCAGAAATCTCCCAACTGGGCATTACCTTGAATCAGTTCAGCCTGCAGCTTCTGGTTCCGCTGAGTGACCCGGGCATTGCCGCGCACTTCCACTTCGCCCGTGGCGTCGTTATAAAGGAGTTTATCACCTTCCACCACGATCGGCGCCGGCGGCAACTGCTTTTTGGTTTTCTTTTTGTTCTTCTTTTTAGGAGGAGCAGCATCAACGGCTGATGAACCGCTGCCATTTTGTTTCTCCTCAGCAGCGGCATATTCAACATCATCCTCATCTTCATCGGTTTCCTGCGCCGCATCGGCCGGTTCCATCACACTGCGATGAAGTGATTCAATCCAGTCACCCGTTATTGCCTCTTTGTGAACGGTCAATGACGGCAAAACATTTTGTGGCTCTGGCGGCGGTGTTGCGCCAGCAACACCGGTCCCCAGCATAAAAAATGCGCCAAGACCTGTCCATATCCATCGTGCCTGTTTCAGAATACCCATCCTGCACTCCCGTTCAGACTCTGTTTTTTTACTTCACCCGGATTCCAAAAACTTCACTGTCATTTTGCGTCTGTAAATACATTTGCGTCCCTGCGGCGATGTTTACTTCGTTACCGTTGACAAACGCACCGCCAATAATCCCCACCGGTCCCAGTAAAAACATTCCTGCCACACTGGCCCCCGCGGCGGCGGCCATGGATTTGGTCTCTTCCTTGGCTTTATCACCCAGGAAAATAGCAATGGGCTTTCCGTCCGCAGCCTCCACTGTGTCAAATTTAATATCCAGGCGGGCGTCGCGGCCAAAATTGCCTGATGGCACCACTTTTTGCACCTTCGCCAAGCCCTTGGCACCTTTGGGAATAATCAGCACACCGCCTATCATCACGTCATCCGCCGCTTCCAGCGGTACCAGATCGCCGACCCGGCTTTGTTTACTGCTCAAAGGCGCCAGCGTTTTTATTTTTATCAGCGTATCTTTGGCCACCAATGTGGATACGACTTCAAAATTCCCATCGGAATAAGCCATTTTCAACAGTTTGGTCAGACGGCCGTCCAGACCTCCCGTTCCGGGAACCCCGGTAAACAGGCGCTCGAGATTCTCAATCCGGTCCCGAACCGGGGTGTTTGTCACCGCACGGGTCATCACCCATTCCACTGCGTTCGTTTTGGTCAGCATGGACGGGTTACCTTCCGTGGTCAACCGCACGTAAGCATATATTCTGTCCACACGCGGCAACAGGGCATCTTTGACCGCCGCCCCGTACACATCCGTTTCCAGTTTGCCCACCCGCTCCACCAAGGCTCCGGTTTGAATCGTGCCATATAACGTCTGTTCAATGATTTCCAGTTTATTAATGGCGGTCATATCGTCGCCGTTGGCCGCTGCTGCCGGAGCTGTACCGGCTATTGACAACACAAATGCCATGATCAGCAGCACCGTCGTCATTTTTTTCTTCATGGTAAGCCTCCTCCAGTTATCCGTTGAAAATATCCTGCTGCAATTCAACACAGGTCGTCTTCACGCTTATAAAAAATAATTCGTTATCGCCTTCCATTTCCCTTTATCAGTCAGCAAGTCAGTGACCGTGTAGCGCGTGGTCTGTTCGATAATGAATTCCGTAATTTGTGTATTCCCGTCGATATATTTTATGTCTTTGACCAAACGTCCTTCATCCATAATATTAAAGGCAACCAGCATATAATATCCTTTTTTATCACCATTCGCAAACTGTTTCGTAACTACCCCCAGAGTGACCGGCGACGCCTCATCGCTAAGTAGCTCGGATAATTTTTCTTTCGTGGCAAATGTCTTGGCGCTCGGTCCGGTCAGCGCCTGATAAATTTCCGGAAAATACTTTTTAAAGTCCTTAACCGCAATCGCTTTACCCAGTACAAAGCGCTGCTGACGCACCAGCGCATCCGGTTGCCGGCTTTCATAATCCACATCCAACGTGACCGGTAGGTCAAGACGCGTGAATATATGCCGGTATGTACCTTCTCTCAGACCCAGTTTTTTTTCTTCCCATGCTTCGCGGGTATATAACTGATTGTAAAATCCGTATACCATGCGATACTCACCATATTGTTCCCGGATATTATCCCGGGTGTCGCCCAGGTTCGCCGCCGCCATGCCGGGTACCATCAGCACCATCAGAAGCGCTGTCCATATTCTAATATACATATGCCGCATGATCTACCTCCTGTTTCATAGTGATACTAAAAATCTAGATTATTATACCATTTTCTCTAGTGACTGTCGAAAGGTTTTGGTGATCGCACGGAAAATAAAGAAAAGGCCTCTCCATATGGAGAGGCCTCGTCCGTACTGCTTAGAAGTTGAAGTAAGTGATCGCGTGGTAAGCAGTGTTGTACTTGTCGAAAGTAGTGTTGTCAGCTTGCGGTTTGTAAGAAGCAACACCCAGGTTGATGTATGCGCCTTTAGCAAACGCATAGTTGAAATTGAATTCCCAACCTTTGAAGCCATAATAGGTGCCATAGTTAGTGTCAGAACCAGCGTTGGAACCGTTCAGCATCGAACCGCCATAAACCCAAGTGGTCAAATTGCCGTCGAAAGCATCTTTACCAACGTTTTTGTAGGCGATACGGGCATCCCAGGTACCGGGTTTGTTAGCATCAACTGCTTTGTACTGCAATTCAGTCCACCAAGCGGTTTTCTTCGCATTGGAATCATAGTCAGATCCTTCGGTATCCGTGAAATCATAATAGTTTTTCGCCCACTCAGCGGTCAGTTTGAAATCCGGGCCCAATTTAGCATTGGCGCCGAAAGTCCAGACTTTCACCGGGTAGGTGCGGCTGATGTTTTTCTGATAAGAAGTGGTCACGTTAACGTTTTTGCTCAGGTTCCAGTCCAAGTTGATAATAGCTTGGTTCTGATTATCATTAGGACCCAGACCAGTACCCCACATACCAACAGTGGCGCTGTTATCACCGACCCAGAAGGTACCTTTGAAGTTATCGCTGGCATACTTCACGCTGAAACCATCGATGAAATAGTCATAGGTCATGCCCTGGCCCAGCCATACAGCCTGACGGCCAACGCCGAAGGACCAGTTTTTGTTACTGCTCGGTTTGTAAGTGAAAACCATACGGTCAAAATAGAACTGACCGTTGTTAGTGGCACGTTGGTCAACCCAGTCATTTTTGTCAACGGTGTTCTGGGCGCCGAAACGACCCTGGAAGGACCAGTTGTCATCGATTTGAGCGGTGGCATTCAAGCGAACGCGCTCCTGGAAGCGAGCCGGCGAACCGTTGTTGTTTTGGGCATTGGTTCCGCTCAGGTCGAAGTTTTTGATGTAACGAACACGAGCGTCACCGGAGAACTGCACGCTGCCCATTTTCTTTTCCAGTTTGTCAACGCGAACGCCGAGGTTCTGGAGTTCAGCAGCGAATTCTACCTGCAGTTTGTCGATCAGAGCTTTGTTAGCAGCGTCCGCTTTGTCGGAACGAGCTACAGCTTTGGCTACGATTTGAGCCATTTCATAACGGGTCATGGTGCGGTCGCCACGGAAGGTACCGTCGCCGTAACCGTCAATGATTTTGTTTTTAGCCAGAGTGTTGATAGCGTCATACGCCCAATGTTTCGCAGGAACATCAACGAAAGGATTGGGAGCTGCGAATGCGGTACCGGCGATGCTCAGTACAAACACCAGTGCCAAAGCGATAATTAAATTCTTTTTCACTTGTTTTCCTCCTTAGGTTTTGTTTTTTAAATTTGGGTTTCCCCATTAGATGGGCCCGGCCTAAGAAGGGACATGTTGAGTGTCCACGTTTCCTCAATATTCCCTTGTCAGAGAACCCATATCTTAACGCTTACTTCAAGGACTGCTTTCGGGTACCTAAGGTACACCTCCTTTCTTCCCTTTCAGCCTCTTCAGCGTAAAGACCAAGTTGTGCATTTCACACTTTGATTATAATTCTCTTCTTCTTTCGATATTCCTGCTTGATTGGTATAAATATTTCATTTTTTTTATTTTTTTTTATTTTTTGAAGCGCCAACGGCAAAATACCGTTCCGCCAACAGTACGGCCACATAGTCATCCACCGGCACCGGCGGCATTAGCAGGCCCTGCGGCAACAATCGCCGCCAGCCCCGCGGCGGCTGTTCACGCCAGTATCGCTGGCGCGCTTGTTCCGTCGTCCCGTATTCATCGACGCTGGTTATCGGCAAAAGCGGCTGACCGGTCACGCCGTCCAGATTTTTCTGCAGTGCGGCGGCAACAGGCGCCTGGCCGGTACCATCGCCTAAAAGAATCCGATCCGGTCTATACCGCTGAACAACAGTCATCAACTGTTCCGGCAAATTTTCCGTCTCTACCACCGACCGGTATAAGATGCCCTGTTCCCGGTGCACCACAGCCAAGCCGCATTTTTGCCGCCCGGGATCAACGGCCGCCACAATGTTTTCCTTCATTTTTACCACATTGTCTCCCTTGTTTAAAACAGCTTGCGAACCCGGACATCGACCTGCAAAGGCCCGGCAGTATAAGTATCGTTTTGTGCCACTACGGTTATTTCCATCCGACCGCCGGTCATTTTCATCCGGTTGACAATCTCAAACAGATGAGCTCCTTCCATGACACCCACGGAACCTTTCAGCGGATCCGGCAGCACGCCCTGACGAACGGCGTCGGCACTGGCTTTCTGCAGCAGCATCATCAGCAGTGCTTCCGCCTGCTGCCCATCCTGGCCCAGATTCACGGTTTCCATATAAATCACGGTGTCTTTGGCGTAAATCAAACGGTTGGGATAGAGTTGCAAAACACCAATCACCGGCTCCCCGTACACGGTATTCCCACCGGTCACTACCCGTATCAGCAGATTGTCCGGAGACTCGGCCACTTTCGCGGCTGCCTGGCGAAAATCATCCCGTGATACCCATAACACTTCCAGATCCTTATCCTTAATCCCCAATTTCTCAAGAATACCTTGATTGGTTTGGTAAAGCATATTGTTCAGTTCCTGGGTCACCTGCTCCTGGGAGTGGCCGCCTTCGATCACCGCCGCAGACAAGATCTCCCCGGCCCGGAAGACTACGACCCCTTCCCGGACGTTCTGTATCCCCTGCCGCAGCGCTTCCGTCTGCTGATTCAGCCGGTCCACATCGCTCTGCAGGCCGTCCCGGGCCGCACTCAGTTCACCTACTTTGGCATCCAGTTGCTGTTTGGCTTCCTGCAACGCCGCCACTTCCGTCCGGAAACGGGCAACATCCTGACGCGCCAGCTCGTAGTCTGCCTGCATGGCCCCCAGCGCCGCCTGAATCCGGTCCCGTTCCGCCACCGCCACCGCCAGATTTTGTGTCACACTGGCAAGCTGACCGGCTGCCTCTCCAACCTGAGCGGTCAAATCAGCCAGTTCCCGGTTTTTTGCAGCCAGTGTCACCCGGCTGGCGTCCAATTCCACATTTTGGGCCGCGACTTCCTGAGCTAAAGAAACCAGCTCCTCTTTAATCGCTTTCATGCCAAACAACGCCGTCCGGACATCCTGTGACGCCATGCTTAAAATGCCGAGAGTGGCGGCGGCAATCATGACACCGGTAATAATCGTCATCAAAATAGAGGTATGTTTGGGCCGCAAACCGAACACGCTGAGCTTTTTCTTGCCAATCCGGCTGCCCAGCTTGTCGCCGATATAGGCAATGGCGCCGCCCATCACCGCCAGAATAACGATCAGTGCGATTCCGTACATACAATCCCTCCCTGTACTGTAAGGAAATATTTCACTTAAACACAGAACGGATGTTCCTATTTCAAAATTATCGCGATGCTTTCCGGATCAGGTACAAACCGGCAAGAATACCGACCAGGTTCGGGGCCCAGGCTGAGAAAGCCGCCGGCAACGCACCGCCCTGACCCAAGGCGGTGGTAATCGTCATCACCGTATAATAAATAAAAATGATCACAATACTCAGTCCCAGGCCGATGGAGGAACTGGAACGATTCGGCGACAACCCCAGCGGTGTGCCGATCAGTGCAAATACAAAGCTGGCCATGGGAATCGCCAGGCGCTGATGCAGCTCCACTTCATATTTATTAG
>DATMYQ010000047.1:0-13619 GCA_035560935.1 Patescibacteria group bacterium
GAGGAGTTTTGTGCTCCCCTGGCTGTTTCACTTTTGTATCAAGGTCAGCGTAATACGTGATGAATACACAGTTCTCCGCCTATGCGCAAATTCAAAACCGTTCCATCATCCATCTGCACCACGGAAAGCCAGGGTATTTCCGGTTCTAAAAAAACCACCCGGCCTTCGCGGCCATCCGTCAGCATTACCCGGTTACCACCCAAGTAGTCCGCCATTCTTTGTTTGAAGATTACGCAAATATTTACGGGCAGACAATGAATCTGTGTCCATAGGCTTTCCAGACCCGCATACGGGCTAAAATATAAATCCTGGTTCTTTTTCACCCGCATTGCGGTATCATAAGTATCAGCAACCGCAAGGATTTGGGCGTAGGGATGAATTTTTTCACTTTTTATCCCATAAGGATAACCGGTGCCATCCATCCGTTCGTGGTGCTGCAGAATTGCTTGGGTAATGCTGCCGGAAATCTCCGGAATCTGCCGGACCAATTCAAATCCATACTGTGCGTGTTTTTTATATTCTTCCATCTCGATTGTTGTCAGCCGTTGCGGGTGCTGCATACATTCCTGTGGCAAACGGGTTTTCCCCAGATCATGCATCAAACCGGCCAGCGAAATCGCGCTAACCGTTTCCGGCGGCAGTTTCATCCAAACCGCAATCAAGGTTCCCAAGACGCTGACATTCACGCTATGCCGGTGCAATTCGGTCTCGGCGGTCGTCACGTCGTACAGAAAGTCAACAGCATTGCCCACCGCCTGCAAACTTTCCGTCAAATTGCCCGCCGTGGTCCGAAACGTATCCGTGGCCACTTCCTGCTCATCGCGAGTTTGGTCAAACGCCGTTTTCACCGTATCGATGGATTGGTTATACGTGTCCACAAAGGCTTTCGCCAGCGGGTCCGTGATTTGATGGACCGGGATTTCCGCCACCGTATACACGTCGGGGATTTGCCACTGTTTTAATTTGTTGATGGTATGCTGGCTTATAATGCTTCCCTCGCCGACTAACACAGTCCCTTCCGGCGATAATACGTCCCGGGCCAGTTCCATTCCTGCTACCAAATGTTCCACCCGTTGTTTGATAGTTCGGCGAGTTTCTTTTTTATCCACGTTTTCACCTCATAGACCGCGTTTTGCGTAATTTTCATAGCACCTGCAACATCACACTATTGAGTAATTTCCACAATCCGTGACAACGCCTGGTCGTATACTTCATAATCTTTAGCAGAATGCAGTACAAAGCGGATTTCCGTAAACTTGTGCCGGTCCAGTTCCTTTAACACCGTCCGCAATGCGATAGGAGCCGCTTGCCCGATGGGATAGCCGTAAATACCTGTACTGATCGCTGGAAAAGAAAGGCTTTTTATACCGTGTTCCGCCGCCAGACGCATACTGCTGCGGTAACAATCCGCCAAAATTTGCGGTTCTTCTGAGCCCCCCTGATAAAACGGTCCCACAGTATGAATCACAAATCGGGCTTTCAGTGCACCGCCGCCGGTAAGAACTGCCTGTCCCGCCGGACAGTCGCCCTGGGTCATTCGAATAATATCCAGTTCCTTCATAATGTCCGGCCCGCCCCGCCGGTGAATCGCACCGTCAACCCCGCCGCCGCCCAGCAAACGGCTGTTAGCGGCATTAACCAATGCTTCCGTGTCCTGCAGCGTCAGGTCACCTTGCACTAAAATAATGTTAGTATCATGGCTGCGATATTCGCGCACGGCTCTGCCTCCTCTCCGGATATTGCTTCTTTCTTACGGGCAGTGAGTTAGTCTTCCCTCGCCATTTTTCGACGGCGTTTGTCACGATACATCGCTTGATCCGCTTCCACCATCAATTCACCGTTACCGGTGCGTTTCCCCGGCGGTGCAATGGCAAAGCCGGCAGAAAGACTCAGTTGATAAGGCCGTTCGGAGTTTTCTTCATTATTGATCCGGACTGCTTCCTGCAACCGTTGCAGCACTTTTTCCGCCTGCTCCGGGCCGCATCCCGGCACCAATGCGGCAAATTCATCCCCACCCACACGAGCCAGCACATCGGCTTCCCGGAAACAATGCCGCAGACTGTTCGCTGCCGCCATAATCAGTTGATCTCCTGCCTCATGCCCCAGAAGGTCATTTACTTTTTTCAGACCGTCCACATCAAACATAAATACCGCCAGATCACCCGATTTTATCATTTCTTCCTCTTTGTCCGTAAAGAACGTCCGATTATATAAACCGGTCATTTTATCGTGGCGGTTGATATATATCATTTCGTTTCTGCTTTTTTCCAACGTCTCGTATCTTTGTACGTTGGAAATCGCCAAGGAACAAACCTGCGCCAGGCTGGTTAAAAAAACCATATAACGTTGTAAATGCTGGGGAAACAGAAAATCGCCCATTTCAATGACGCCAAGCAGTTCGCTATCAAAAACCAGCACCAGTAAGATCCCCGGATTAGCCAGAAATTCACTCAATAACGGCATCGCCTTCCCGGGATTGCCACCCGCCTGTTGCAGTAACTGATCACATTCAGCGCCAGCGATAACATAGCGAATTTTTTGCGCCCCCAGTATTGTCAGTGCCAAATCTTTAACACCGGCAATAATTTCCCGCTGGTTAGGCAGCAGCACCACTTTCCCGATCAATTCCAGCAGCAGTGAATATTCCGCATTCTGACGCCGTATTTCCTGCACCGTTGTCGATTGTTCCACCAAATTGTTGCGCAAGCGCCATTCATGCACCACGCTGCCCACCAGCATTCGAACCCGCTCCAGGCCAATAAACAATAGCCGGTACGGCAACTGTAAATATTCGGCCAGTTCTTTCATTGTCTGTCCGGCCTGTGGTTTCAGACCGGTATCGTATAACACCAGTTCCTGGCAAAAGTCGCGAAAAAACTGTCTTGCCTGCGGCTGATCAAAGCCCATGCGGCCTAAATTTTCTCGCCAGTGCTCCAGCCAGTCTAACGAAACCACGTAACCGCCCTTTTCCATAACGTATTCTATCAGACCATCGTGAACCAACTCGGGAAAACAGTATGCAGAGGTGTACACCCGTTGCAGATTGAGCCGCCCTTGTTCCATCCGCCCAACTTCGCAGGCCTGTCCGCAGAAAACAATCTTGTCTCCATCATTGAAACAATGTTCACCCAGGAAATCATCCGCTTCCTGACGCCGCCGATCCGTACATAAACAGGGAAATGCCACCACTTCAACTTCATCAAAACCGGCTTCCTCCACCACGGCCCGAAATTCCGCCACATGATTTTCACAAAGCATCAAATACAGTTTTTTCATCATTACGCCACCCATTTCAATGGATAGTCCCCCCATTGATCCAACGCTGTAGTTATATATTGCAAGACGGTTTCCGGAACTCGCCAGGGAATATCGCCATGATTGGCCGCAAACAAAAAGCCGCCGCCAGGTGCCACTGCCGCCAATACGCCGGCAGCCTGGTAACGGTCAATATTCAGTAACATTTCCAACAATTCCGCCGTTTTGGGGTTCATTCTTCCACCCTTTCCAGGGCCACCGTTTTTTTGGCAAGTACCGAGGCCGAATGTCGTTTTTTTGTATAAAGATTGGCAATAGGAATCGCCGCATTTTCCGGCAATACCCGATACATTTCCAGCTCCGGCTCTTCTCCCAGAATAATCTCTTGTTCTTTAGCCAGCAGCCCCCCCTGCCGGTTCATGAACAATCTCACCCGGGGACGCTCATTTTCGCCCTCCCGCAGTTGAGTAACCACACCCACCTTGCCATTGGCAATCCGTACCAACGTTCCCAGCGGATATGGCGCAATCACCGGCAGCAACAAATCCACCAGATCTCCATCAAACAATTTTCCGCGCAGCGCCCGTAGCAGGCGGCACGCTTCGTGAAATGGCACATGCGCCCGAAACGGCCGGTCGGCCGTCAGTGCGTCAAAGATGTCCGCAACCGCCAAAATCCTGGCATATTCAACAATTTCCGTTTCCTTCAACTGCCAGGGATAACCGCGTCCGTCGATTCGTTCATGATGCTGCAACACAGCAAATGCAGTCGGCGCCGTCAGTTGTGGCATCGCCTTGCGCAAATAGGCGAATCCCCGTTCCGGGTGTTTGCGTATTTCTAAATGCTCTTCAGCCGTTAATTTTCCGGTTTTTTCCATGAGTTCTTGCGACAGCATCATTTCGCCGACGTCATGAAGCAAGGCCCCCTGAACCAGTTCCAACAACTGACCCTCATTGTATCCCATGCTGATTCCGATTTTAGCCGCCAGAGCGGCCACGTTAACCACATGATAGTATAAGTAATCTCCATAAGCTCTCACATCGCAGGACTGGATTAAAAGGTTTCCACTCTCTTTAACTTCCCGGACAATTTCTTTGGCTACTTCCTCCAGACCAAAGCCCTCGCCCGCCTTATCCAGGGAAACAGACAGATACGTAAGCCATACCGTGCGAGCTGCCTGTAATCGCGTGGTTTCCGAGATAAGCCCCTTTTCGGTTTCTTGGGCCAGAAAGGGACTCCAAACATATAAAGACCCAATTCCCATGGAGCGCAATCGGCGCAATTCCGCTTCTTCCAGTTTCAAACCCGCAGGGATTATTTTTCTGCCCGCCGTATCATATATCGGTCGCGTCGACATCATTTTCGGCCGCAAATTATCTATTGTAATTCTATACATACATGATTCTCCTGTTCCCTATGGGTCTCAATCATTTGACAATATCCTGCGGTAACCGATCCGGATTATCCATCGCATCATAAAAACAATATTATCCATCTATTGATTCGTCGTTTTCCCTCTTATCCCCTTCCCCTCGCGATCGGAAAACATAATTTTCCCATACAGATTAACAAAAAGCTGACAAACTGTTTTGCAATCGTATTTTTCGCCGCGAAGAAAAATGAGAAAAATACTTTTCAAGGCACTAACTTTATCTTGAGAGTAAAAAAAGAGAACGACCGGAATATGATCCAAGCCGTTCTCTCATATTATTACTTAAAACTATCCGCCTTTGCTCACGTTTTCTTGTCTACTGTTTCGGCAAAAGCGGCGAACTGATTCCATTGGCGCCTACCAGTCCGATAATTGTCAGATATACTTTCTGCGGCCCCAGGTAAGCCGCTTTAGGATCAAACCACTCCGTCGGTGAGTGATTTTCGCCTTCAGTGCCGCCGCCTCCCAGGACAACAGCCGGAATTCCCAAACTGATCGGCACGTTGGCATCGGTACTGCTGGGCGGTGACAGGCGCGGCTCGTGACCAACCGCCAACGTGGCCGCCCAGGCCGCCTGCACGATGGGCGAATCAGCCGGTTGAACTCCTGCCGGCCGATCACCGACCAAATTCACATCCACCGTAATTTTGTCACTGCCCCAGCGGTCATTTTCCGTTGTCGCTGCTACCCGCACAATATCTAATACTTTTTCTTCCAGCTTCAATAATTCGTCTTCGCTGTTGGAGCGCATATCCAGTAACATTTTCGCATCGGCCGCAATGGAATTCACCGAAGTGCCGCCGCTGACCGTCCCCACAGTAAATGTCGTTTTCGGATCTTGGGGCGTTACTACATCAGAAATTCCGGCAATTGCCCGCCCCATAGCATGAATGGCACTGGGCAGGCCAAACGCGCCAAAGCTGTGACCACCCGGTCCATGATAGCTAATCTCATAACGGTGGCTGCCGGTCGCGGCAAAAGTGATGCGCTGGACACTGGTACCATCCACAGTGATAAACCCGTCCACGTTATTCATATTGCGAAATAACGCTTTCACGCCGCGCAAATCGCCCAGACCTTCTTCACCCACGTTGCCGCAAAACAAGATATCGCCCACTGTTTTTACGCCACTGGCGTTGAAAGCACGAATCACCGACAGCAGCGCCGCCAGTCCGCGACTGTCATCGGCAATGCCCGGCGCATACAATCGGCCGTCTTGTTCCCGGACGGCCGTACTCGTTCCCGCCGGAAACACTGTATCGAGATGAGCACAGACCAGCAACCGCGGTCCTTTGCCCACACCAGGTCTTGTGCCATAAACATTTCCTGCCGCATCCATGGTCACATTTTGCAAACCCAGTTCCGTCAAACGTTGACGGTAATATTCCCCGCGCATCTTTTCCTGGAACGGCGGTGCCGGAATTTCACAGATTGTCCGTTGATCTTTCAGCGTATTGGCGTCGTCAGCGGCAATAAATTGCAACCCTTGCTGCACCGCTGCCGATCCCACCAACGACCGGAACGTATCCTCCACCGCCGGCGTCAATGAATATTCCGCTGCCTGGCATCCCGGCACCGGCCAAAACAGGAGCACCAAACCCAACAGAATTTTTTCTCCCATTTTCCGCACCAGCATCATTCTGACCTCCCTTATTTATTTTATCCTTTTCTCTGCAATCAACATTTTTTTCCTTTTTCATCGCAAAGAATCATACCTTTTCAGCAAACACGTCAGCGTAAGCATACAATGCCGGGGAACCACCGGTATGCAGAAACAACACCTTATCCTCCGGACGAAAGTATCCTTGACGAACCAAATCAATCAATCCCGCCATCGCTTTGCCGGTGTATACCGGGTCCAGCAAAATCCCTTCTGTGGATGCCATCAATCTTACAGCCTCCACCATCGAGTCGGTAGGACGGGCATAGCCCGGTCCCACATAACCATCAAAACAAACCACAGCTTCCCGGGGCACTTCCAGTGGTAATTCCAGGAAAGCGGCGGTCCGGCGGGACAAATCCCAAACCATTTGCTCCTGACCGGCCTTATCCCGGCTAACGTTCATCCCCAGTACCGGAATACCAGTATGATTAGCCATACAGCCCAACACTAATCCGGCCTGGGTTCCGGCGCTGCCGCTGGGTGTCACAATATAATCGAAACTCGCTCCCCGGTCAAAGCTCTGGGTCATAATTTCCTCGGCACAGGCAATATAGCCGCAGGCGCCCCGCTCGTTGGAGCCCCCCACCGGAATCACGTAAGCTTTGCGGCCTTGCGCCGCCAGTTGCACCGCCCGCTGCTCCATAGCCGCCAGCATATCCGGCGAACTGGATCCGGCCGGAACCCATAAAATTTCCTCCACTCCCAGCAAATGAAACAAAAATCTGTTACCGCTGTCCACCCGGGGGCAAACTCCGGCTACCGGCTCTTCCAGCACCAGCTGGCATTTAAGACCTTCCTTCACCGCCGCCGCCAGCGTCAGGCGGCAATGGTTGGACTGCACGCCACCAGCCGTCATCAGAGTATCTGCGCCTTGCGCCAAAGCATCTGCCACCAAAAACTCCAGTTTACGGGTCTTGTTGCCACCCGCTGTCAGGCCGCTCAAATCATCCCGTTTGATGAAAATCCGGGGACCACCCAATTCCCGGGTAAACCTTTCCAAAAATTCCAGCGGTGTCGCTCCCGGCGTATATCGCCGCCGGGGATATTGGGCTAAATTCATGCAGTTTCCTCCCTTTCGTTATTTTTCAATGGGCAACGCCCAAATACGCTTTTTTTACCAGGGGGTCTTCCAGCAAATCTTTGGCGCTGCCGGCAACGATCACCTGCCCCGTCTCCAACACAAACGCCTCATCCGCCATATCCAACGCCTGAAAGGCATTTTGTTCGGCCAGCAGGATGGTCACTCCCTGTTCGTTGATTTCCCGGATCACCTGGAACATGTTGTCCACCATCAGCGGCGCCAGCCCCAACGACGGCTCGTCCAGCAGCAGCAGCCGCGGCCGTGACATCAAGCCACGGGCGATAGCCACCATTTGCTGCTCCCCGCCTGACAGGGTGCCCGCATACTGTTTCAAGCGTTCATGCATAATGGGAAATAATTTGTACATTCTTTCCAGATCAGCTTCCACGCCGTCTTTATCGTTACGCAGATAAGCGCCCATCAGAAGATTTTCGCGCACCGTCAGGTTAGCATACAAACGCCGCCGCTCGGGAACCAGACAAATCCCCTGCCCCAGTATTTTATGCGCTTCTTTAGGCAGCGCTTTTCCCTCATAAAGGATTTCCCCGTCTGCGGGAGTCAACAACCCGGCCAGGGTCATCATCAACGTGGATTTTCCGGCGCCATTGGCGCCGACGACGGCGACGATCCGCCCGGCATGAACCTTCAGACTGATATCTCGCAGCGCATGAATCTGACCATATTTTACGCTGAGTCCGTTAATTGCCAGCACGTTTGTATCCCTCCCCCAAATAAGCCTTCAGCACGTCGGGGTTGGTCTGAATTTCTTCCGCCGTCCCTTCCGCCAGCCGGACGCCAAAATTCATGACAAATATTTTTTCACACAGGGCCATGACCACGTCCATATGATGTTCAATCAGCAAAGTTGTCAGTTGATACTCTTCGTGAATACGGCGGATCAACCGGGCCAGATCCAGTGATTCTTCAGGATTCATCCCCGCCGCCGGTTCGTCCAGAAGCAATAGACGCGGTTTCAACGCCAGCGCCCGGGCAATTTCCAGTTTGCGCTGCAGCCCGTACGGCAAGGAATCCGCGCGCAGCGCCGCCCGTTCTTCCAGTCCCACCGCCGCCAGATATTCCATGGCCTGTTCCCGAATTGCCCGCTCCCGCCGACTCACCTGCGGCAATCTCAGCAGCGCCGCGCTTAGTGAATAGGTTTCATGAAGATCCGCTGCAATGCAAACATTATCCAACACACTCAGGTTACGAAACAAACGGATATTTTGAAAAGTCCGGGCCACGCCCCATTGGACGATTTCGTCAGGACGCGCTCCCTGAATAGGTTTCCCCTCTAACAGAATCGTTCCCCCCGTCAGATCATACACGCCGGTAATCAGATTAAAAGCCGTCGTTTTCCCGGCGCCGTTCGGCCCGATCAAGCCCATAATCTGACCGGGAGCAATGCCAAAGCTGATCTCTTTGCAGGCAGTAATTCCGCCAAATCTTTTAGTGACACCGTTTAATTCCAACAAATTCATCCCTGGCCTCCCTTCGCCGGTTCCGCACGCGACCCGGTCAGGCGCTTCCAAAAATTCCGGCAGCTGCGCCAGGTGATTTCCTGGTATCCGAACAATCCCTGCGGCCGAAAGATCATAATCCCCACCAACAACAATCCGTACGCCACCAGCCGCCAGATATTCGCCACCCGCAGCATTTCCGGCAAAGCGACAAAAATCACTGCCGCCAGTACCGGTCCGGTGATGCTGCCCATACCGCCCGCCACTACTCCGGCGGTCAGTTGGGTAGACAGATAGGCGGTAAACATCGACGGTTGGATAAAGGCCACATAATGGGCAAACAAACCGCCGGCAACACCGCCGCATACCGCACTGAAGATCAGTGACCGTAACCGAACGGCGAACAAATCAATCCCCATCATTTCCGCAGCCACGAAATCCTCCCGCACGGCAATCGCCGCCCGTCCCTGACGGGACGAAACAAAATTCCTGGCCACCCAAATCGTGAGGACGGCCACGGCCAGCGTGACCGGCAGGGTCGTCTCAGCGGCGATGCCTGGCAGACCGCGCGCCCCCTGGGTAATATCCAGATTCTCCAGCAGCACCCGAATGGCCTCGCCAAACCCCAGCGTCGCAATCGCAAAATAGTCGCTGCGCAGTTTCGCCTTTAACGTCGGATAGCCGATGATGAAGCCCACCAAACCGCTCATAGCACCGCCAGCAGCCAATGCCAGCCAAAAATTCACATCATAAAAATAGGTCAAAATCGCCGCCGTATATGCGCCAATAGCGAAAAAAGCAGCGTGCCCCAGGGAAAACAAACCGGTGAAGCCGGTGAAAATCGCCAGTCCGACGGTAGCGATGACGTAGATCAGACTAAAAGTAATCACTCCACTGATATAATCCAACATTACGCTACACCTTTTCCTCCAGATATTTGCCAAACAGCCCCGTCGGCATGACCATTAGCAGCACCACCAGCAAAGAAAAGCTGAACACATCTCGGACTACCGAGGAAACATAGGCGGAAACGAACGTCTCCAACACCCCCAGAATCAATCCGCCCACCACTGCGCCGGGCAAGCTGCCCAACCCGCCGATGACAGCGGCAATATATGCTTTGTTGGTAATCCAGCCCATAGTGGGATACACCATATATTTCATCCCCAAAAACATGCCGGAAATCCCGGCCAACGCTCCGGCCAGGATAAACACCCAGCCGATCAGGACCGTAATGTTCACTCCATTAAGGGCGCAAACCTCCATATCATAGGAAGCCGCCCGAATCGCAATACCGGTTTTGCTGTTCTGCAGAAAAAAATGCAACGCATAAATAGCCACCGCGGAAAATACAATGGCAAACACGTCCAGCACGCCGATGGAAGTCCCCATAAATTCCAAGTTTTGCTGTGTGAGCACTTCGGGAAACGAATAAAACCGGGCACCAATCGTCGCATATACTAAATTTTCCAAAAAAATTGAAGTACCCATAGCACTAATCATAAAGTATAATGAGGAAGCCTTGCGTTTTCGCAACGGGCTATAGGCCAGCCGTTCGTTGATATAGCAAAGAACCGCAGCACCCACAATGGAAAACGCAATCGCCAGAATCACCGGCAATCCCGCCTGAACCATGGAATAATACCCCACATAGGCCCCCAGCATAATAATGGAGCCATAGGCGAAGTTACTGAAATTTAAAATACTGAATACCAACGAGTACCCAACTGCCATTAATGCATATATACCGCCGATAGCCACGCCGGTCAGTAAAGTTTGTAAAAACAAGGGACGTCCCTCCTTAATCCATTGCCACCAAATCATCCTTTTGCGCCGTAAAACACGCAGAGCATTTTGTCCGAAGTCCGGTTTTTATTTTTTGGCAAACCGGAAGAGGGCGGCCGAATTTCGGCCGCCGCTTCCGCACCGGAGTTTACTGAGTGACAAATTTGCCTTTCAGAATAAATTTCCCGTCCTTGACTTCCTGAATCACCGCCGGTTTGTTTAAGGGATCATGGGTGGCAGGATCAATGGTCAATTTACCGCTCAAGCCTTGCACATCCTTGGTTTTTTCCAGCTGTTCGGCAATCTTTACCGAATCCGTTCCATTGATTTTCTGCATCGCATCAATAATTGCATAGAGAGCGTCGATGGCCATAACCGGATTCGGCATGACCGGATCTTGTTTGAACTTCGCCTGATATTCTTTGATAAAGCCTTGAATATCGGGATCTTCCAGGCTGGCGAGGTTTACAAAATAGGATCCTTCCACCGCCGAGCCGCCTAACGTGATCAAATCAGGGCTGGCCCAGCCGTCACCGCCGACAAACTTGGTTTTAATCCCCAGATCAGCCGATTGCTTCATAATCAACGCTGCCTCTTTTTGCTGGGTGGGAATAAAAATCATTTCCGGATTGGCGCCCTTAATTTTTCCCAACACGGCCCGGAAATCCAGTTCACCGGAACGGAAAGCTTCATTACCGACAATTTTTCCGCCCTGTTTCTCAAATTCCGCGATAAAATATTTCCCCAGCCAGGCGGAATAATCGGAGCCGACATCATAAACCACAGCAGCCGTTTTTACTTTCAGATCCCGCACCGCGAACTGAGCCGCCACCGTGCCCTGGAACGGATCGATAAAGCAGGTCCGGAACGCATATTTGCGTACTTTTCCGGTCTTGTCATCCACAGTAACTTTGGGATTGGTCGCGGTAGTGGCCAGGAAAGGAATCTTGGCCGGTTCCGTCACCGATGTCATCGCAATCGCGACACCGCTTTGACCCGGTCCAATAATCGCCACCACCTTGTCGCTAACCAGACGTTTCACCACATTGACGCCTTCCGTGGCGTCGCCGCGGGTATCATAAGCAACCAGTTGCAATTTTTTACCCAATACGCCGCCTTTGGCGTTAATTTTTTCCACTTCCAGTTCCAGAGCATTTTTTTCGGACATGCCCCAGATGGAATTGTCACCGGTCAACGCCACCGCATGACCGATTTTGATGACATTGTCGCTGCCGGCGCCACCACAACCAGCCAATAGTAACGAAGCAAACATCATCACCGTTAACACCGCTGTCCATTTTTTCATCGTTTCTCACTGCCTCTCTTTGTCATTCCCCACCATTTTGTTGATGTCAGATAGAAAGCCCAAACTGTCTGTCCCTCTCCCTCCTTAACTGTAGTCATTATATAAAATCTGTCACAGAATCAACCTCGCCTTAATCAGCCCTGCACAGACTTTATCTCCCCTATCAGAGAGTTTTTACCGCCTTTTCAATCCGCTCCAGCGCTGCCTTAACCACACTCCGGGCACAAGCCACGTTCATCCGCATAAAACCACTGCCCTGAGAGCCGAAAGCAGCCCCCTTATTTAAGGCTACGCCGGCCTTATCAATCATTAGCTTTGCCAGTTCCTCATCAGACAGTCCCAAACCTCGGCAATCCAGCCAGATCAGGTAAGTTCCTTCCGGCCGCTGCGGACAGATTTGCGGTATGCGGTCCCGGCAAAACTCCATCACGTAATCAATATTTCCCCGCACATAGGCCAGCATCTGTTCCAGCCACGCTTCACCGTCCCGATAAGCCGCCTCTATGGCCACCATGCTAAAACAATTGTTGCGTTCAATGCTCAGTCGCCCTAAAAGATCCGCCAGTTTTTTCCGCAGGGCAATATCTGGAACCACCGCTACCGACGCCTGCAATCCCGCCAGGTTAAAGCTCTTGGTCGCCGACAGGCAAATAATCGACTGGGCATTAAGCTCCGGCGACACCGTGGCCAGAGGCACATAGCGGTGCGGAGCAAACGTCAGGTCACAATGAATTTCATCGCTGATAATCCGCACCTGATATTTCAGGCAAATTTCACCGAGCCGGGCCAGTTCCTCACGGGTCCAGACCCGTCCGCCCGGATTATGGGGGTTGCATAGGATTAAAAATTTCGCATCGTTATCCG
The DNA here is from genome assembly GCA_035560935.1 of Patescibacteria group bacterium. Taxonomy (GTDB): domain Bacteria; phylum Bacillota; class Negativicutes; order Sporomusales; family Sporomusaceae; genus DATMYQ01. Next base: position 12,844 of record DATMYQ010000047.1, read on the forward strand.
CAAGTTTTATCTCCAAATCCGCATAATCCATCACATAGCGCCCGGCTTCTTCCCTCAGCGGATTTTCTACCAGCACCCGGTTATTTTGCTGCACTACGTTGAAAAACGGATAATAAACCGGCGGCTGAATCACAATCTTATCTCCCGGTTCCGTCAGTTCCATCACCGCCATAGCCAGCGTCGTCACCACACAGGGACTGTGCACCAGCCATTCCCGTTCAATCCGGTAACCATACCGCTGTTCATACCAGTCAATAGCCGCCCGGAAATAGGAATCCGGTCGGGAAGTATAGCCGAAAATCCCCTGTTCGGCCCGCTGTCGGATGGCATCTACCACCGGCGCCGCCGTGGGCAAGTCCATGTCAGCAATCCATAATGGCAACAAATCGCTTTTCCCGAACCGCAGTTCCAGGTCTTCATATTTAGCGGCAAAGGTACCCGCCCGGTCCACCACCGTGTCAAAATCGTATTTCATTCGTATCCTCCCATGGCATTTTGATTATTTGCGTCTCTTGAGCGACACATTCCAGTGTTCTTATCAAAGACCAATACGACACCGTCGCGTTCATTCCTGCTGACATTTCACGGAATATGTAATTATCGTCAGAATCGATACATTTTTTGTCTAAATTTTCACGAAAAGCAGGATATTTCCCTCCTTTTTGTAGAATGTATTTTAGACAGAAAGGAGTCTCACCGCACTCATGATCCTTTTAAAAAACTTGATGATTCCCATTTTTTTATTTTTTCTCTGGTTTTTCATTTCTACCCAGCAG
>DATMYQ010000048.1:0-5722 GCA_035560935.1 Patescibacteria group bacterium
AAGGCCCCTTGTAGATTACAAGGTTGATAGGCCAGACGTGTAAGATGAGTAATCGTCTCAGCTGACTGGTACTAATAGGCCGAGGACTTGACTTCGAAGCGTTTACGAAGTGAAGCCGTAAAGCCAAACGGATAAAACGCAGACGAATGCGACTCAAAAAAACTTTCTTCTATGCCAGTTTTGAGGGAACACCCTCTAAACAAAGAGACTGTTCAGCATGTTGCAGATGCAAGGCGGAGCGAGGACGTGACTGAAGTCGTAGCAACGCTACGTCGATGGAACGCCCGGAGCGACAACGCAGCAGATGGGACATGATCAACAGTCGGATATATCCAGTGACGATAGCTGTGGGGCCCCACCTGTTCCCATACCGAACACAGAAGTTAAGCCCACATACGCCGAGGGTACTTGAGTGGAAACGCTCTGGGAGAGTAGGTAGCCGCTGGTTTGCAAAAACACTCACTTATGTGAGTGTTTTTGCTTTATGTTGACAAAGATACAGCTACTACGAAAAGGCTGTTCGTTCAAAGAAGGAAAAAGAGAAAAATACCTTAAATACCATACTGATATTTTTCCTCCCTTGCCCATAAGGACGGGCAATCAGAAGGCGTCAGATGCAAGGCGCAACGAGGACGCGATCGAAGCTTGTTCCGGCTACGACGAATCCAGCGGGTTCGCTTACGCCGGCTGGAGACTAATCCTGCGGATTAGCTCCCAGGTAGCCGCTGGTTTGTAAAACACTCACTTATGTGAGGGTTTTTGTTTTTTGACGCAATTATGTGTTTTGGCCAGATCTATAAATGACATTGCAGGATAAATTCGTTACCTGTCGAAAGAGGATAACTGGTCTGTTTATGGAAGTTACAATTTACAAGAACTACCATTCGATGAAAAAGTGAGGTAACGTATATGCTGCATCGCCACTGGCAATGCTTTTTTGCCTTGATGTTGTTAGTTGGTGTTTTTGGATGTATTCTCCTGCCGAATGTGGCCAATGCCGCAGATCTTACGACACCGGTGGTAAGCCAGGATGGGCGTATGGCGTTGATACCTATCGATCCGGATAATATTACCGCGATCAAAGAATTACTACCCCAGGTGCAAAATCAAATTCATGGTGTCACTGTCGCCGTGTATACTCCGGTGGGACTGCTGCCACAGGTGCTCATTATCGGTGAATCTTCCGCCGTAACTCAGGCGGCTAAAATGATCAAGGAAATGTTTATCCCCACCGGAGATAAGCATATGGTCGTGATCTCGGCCAATTTGAGGCAGTTGACAGATTCGGATACACGGCAGCTGGGGCTAAACCTGATGCCGAGCAACATCACTTATAGCGCTTCTTATACCGGTACCATAGATAAGACAACCTCGGACGGACGCAATCTTACCCAGTCGGGCACCTTTACGGCCAACGTCAACGATGGTTCGTCCGCCAATATACTGCAAATGACTGCCGGTGATTCTTTGGGTAAGATTTTGGTGGCCAGCGAAGTTTTTACACCGAATGGTGTAAAAACGCAAATTTCCGATGTGCAGCATGTTCCGGTCTTTAGCGTAGATAGTAATAATAATGTGCAGACGGATTACCAGGATTTAGAAACGAGTATCGCTGTAACTCCCACCGTTATGACGATTGATACTTCCAACCCATTGGCGGCAACGGTCCGTTTGGACATTAGCGTAAAAGTGAATATTATCTCCGGGAGTTCAACCATGGGGAGTGCCACCGCTCCTCAGTACGCGGAAAAGCAGTTTACCACCACGAGGGTTTTTCCGGCGGATGGTAGAACATATATTGTCGGGACCTTCGTGTCCGACAGTGACATCAAATCTCGCACCGGTGTTCCCTTTTTAATGAAGATTCCGCTGTTAAAATATCTCTTCTCGCAGGAATCGGTGCAAAAAAGCCGCAGCTATGCCGTATTGACTCTTTCGGTAAAAGTGCTACCGTCGGGAACGATGCCACAGCAAATGACTGTTCCCTGGTTTGAGCCGATCAAGCAGGGTCATTCTTCTAAAGCGGACAAACAAAACACCGACCCTCACAGCAATATTCCGCAGCCTGACGAAAAACTAAAGAAGAAACCGACACTTCTGACGCCGGGGAAAATCTAAAGATATTCGCAGTTAATCTTTTCCTGTTTCCCATATTGAGGCTGCCTCGTTGAATAGTTGCCTCAAATACATAGTCGGTCATGAATATTTACTGGAATAATACAGAGAGGTATTGAACACGATGCTGTGGGTGCCAATCAAACGCAATGAAAGTTTGCCGTTAAATATGCAGGTCTATGAACAGATTCGCCAATCGATTGCTGCGGGAGAATTAATGACGGGTCAACGGTTACCGTCGACCCGCACTTTGGCGGAAGAGTTGAGCGTTTCCCGCAACGTGGTTCTGGAGGCTTACGATCAGCTGACGGCAGAAGGGTACGTGAACGGCAGGCCGGGATCGGGAACATATGTGGCGGCAGATGTGCTGCTAAAGGATTGGGCTGAGACACCAATGACAGCCGTTACCAACAAAATGCCGTTTGCCGGTGAATGGCAATCGGATTTAGCAGCGGCAGTGAGTCGCCCGGAGGAGGCAGTAATCAGTTTTCGCTGTGGCATACCGGCGTTAGATTTGTTTCCCCGCAAACTTTGGGGACGTTTGTTCCGCCAGGTTATAGAGGAAATGAACGAGCGGGTGTTGGGCTATGGTGATCCTGAAGGCAGGCTGGAACTGCGCCAGGCGATTGCCCGTTATTTGCTGAAAACCCGCGGGATCCGTTGTGTACCGGAACAAATGGTGATCACGTCCGGCGCATCACAGGCAATGTTCCTATTGGCCAAACTGTTGTCAGTTTCAGGCAAGACCGGTGTGGTGGAAGATCCGATGATCAAGGATCTTTATTCCGTGTTCACTTCCACGGGCAATGTACTTTATCCGGTTCCTGTCGATGAGCAGGGAATGATGACAGAGGCGTTGGCCGGATGTGCAAATCCAGCGTTCGTATACGTGACGCCGTCACATCAGTTTCCGTTAGGCGGAATCATGCCGGCGCAGCGCCGGAATCAATTGATCCAGTATGCCCGGGACACAGACTGCTATATCATCGAAGATGACTATGACAGTGAAATTCGCTATGCCGGGCCGCCAATCAGCACGCTTTTTGGACTAGCGCCGGAGCGGGTGATTTATGTGGGGACGTTCAGCAAAATTCTGGCACCGGCGCTGCGGATTGGATATATGGTTTTGCCGGCTGAGCTGGTGGGGCGTTGCCGTCGGCTCAAATGGTTTACCGACCTGCATACGCCGTCTTTGGATCAGCTGGTTTTGTCCCGCTTTATTAGCGAAGGTTATATGGAAAAACATATCCGGGTGGTGAAAAAGCGGTATCGTCGTCGTCGTGCCATTTTGCTGGAGGTGTTGACAAATCATTTTCCCGGGCGGGTGAAGATTTTAGGCGATTCCACCGGATTACATGTCGTTGCCGAGTTTTTTGCAATACAGTTCACGGAAACTCTTTTAACGGCCATTCGGCGATACGGTGTCCAGGTACAGTCGGTCGAAGATTATGCCATCCATCCCGGTCGTCATCAACAGCGATTGATTCTAGGTTATGGGCATTTGCGGGAAGCGGAGATTGTCGAGGGGATTCAAATCATTGCCACCGTATTGCGCCATTCCGGAAATATGTTGTAAGGGAAGCGTAAACCATCGTGAATAGCATTGTACCGCGACATATAGGGACGCTATTGCGTATCCTTCGGCAGGCAGGACACAAAGGATATATTGTTGGTGGCGCTGTACGCGATTTGCTGCTGGGATTGACACCCAAAGATTATGATATTGCCACTGACGCGCTGATTGACGATGTGAACCGGACGATGATAGGGGCGGGTCTGACGGTCATTGAAGGGCTGGGACGCAATTACGGAGTGGCAGTGGTAGTTATTGATGGTCAACCCGTGGAGATCGCCACTTTCCGTGGTGAGCGTTATGGGCAGGATTCTCACCGGCCGGAGGAAGTCTGGTTTGAGACAGACCTTTATACGGATTTAAGCCGCCGGGATTTCACTATTAATGCCATGGCGCTAAATGACGAAGGCAATTTGACGGACCCATTCGATGGACAGGCAGACTTAGCAGCCGGTTTTATCCGTACGGTTGGTGAACCTGGGTTGCGTTTCGCCGAAGATGGACTGCGCATGTTCAGAGCCTGCCGATTTGCCGCGCAGTTGGGTTTCCGGGTGGATCCACTGATTTTGGCGGCGATACCAAGCAATCTGTACCGGGTGGCTGGTTTATCAGTTGAACGTGTTCGCAATGAAATAGAAAAAACACTGATGGCGAAAGCTCCGGCCTTAGGTTTAGAACACATGATTCGCAGTGGTCTGTTAGCTACCGATTGCCGCAGCCGGGTGGACCATCAGGAACGCTCGGTGGCTATTTTGCCGGAATTGACCCATTTAGTAGAATTGCGGCAAAATCGGCAATATCACCGGTATGATGCCTGGCGGCACAGTTTGGTGGCGGTCAAGCATACTCCGCCGGCATTGACGCTGCGTTGGGCGGCGTTACTCCACGATGTGGGAAAAGGGATGCCGGAAGTGAGAGGTTATAATCGGGAAGGGGCGCCAACCGACTTCGGACATGACCGGGTAGGTTCGGAAATTGCCGGGGGTATTTTAAAACGGCTGGGAGTTCGGGGGACTGTGGCTAAGCGGGTGAAATGGATTGTGTCCCGGCATATGCGCTTTGGTTTTCACATGGGGCATGCGACGGCGGTTTTAAATCGATGGATTCGGGATGAGGCCCGTTCCGGTCTTTTCCATTCTACAGGAGAATTGCAAGCGGCATTTCAAGACTTGGTGCAGGTTTGCATCGCGGACATCACGGCGCTGATTTCAACGTCCGAGGACCTGGCTGCTTGCCGGACTTATGGAGAGACATTGATCCGATTGGCCGGCAGTATGCCGGTCCATACTTCGGACCTGGATATTTCAGGCCGCGCCGTTTTGCCCTTTTTAACAGATAAGAAACAGATCGGTCTTTTTATGAAAGTAGCGTTACGTCGCACCCAGGATGGTAACCTGACTAATGAACGGGATGCATTGAAGGCGGCGGCCATTCACTGGAACGAGCGGCATAGTGCTTCTCCTGTTGCACCGTAGCGGCGGGGGAACAAAAAAAACCGGAGACCCTGCATTGTGCAAGAATCGCCGGTGGGAAGAGAATATGTGAAAAAAGTTTTAGTCGATTTTCTTGTAAGCTTGAGTTTTGGCGCCGCAAATCGGGCATTTGTCCGGAGCGTTATGTTCCGCAATATGGCCACAGACTGCACACAGGTAAAGATCATAGACTTCTTTGCTGGCTAAATTGGCCAAAGCTTTGGCGTATAGTTCAGCATGTACTTTTTCCGCATCGTTGGCCAGTGTAAAAGAGCGCAGCGCTGCGGTATTATTTTCTTCTTTAGCGGTGGCAATAAACGGCGGATACATTTCTTCGAATTCATAAGTCTCACCAGACACAGCTGCTTTAAGGTTTTCTTCTGTGGATTTGATCATACCCAAAGCTTTCAGATGGCTATGAGCATGGAGAGTTTCCGCTTCTGCCGCTGCACGAAAGAGACGGGCCGCTTGTGCGTGGCCTTCCGCATCGGCCTGTTTGGCAAAAGCCAGATATTTACGGTTTGCTTGTGATTCGCCGGCAAAGGCGGCGGCTAGATTTTTG
>DATMYQ010000049.1:0-2880 GCA_035560935.1 Patescibacteria group bacterium
CTACACTCATAATGATTGAAACTTTGATACGTCAGGATGATATTATGCTGCCAAGTGAACGTCAAAAAAAAATGCTGGATCTGTTATCCGGTAAAGAATTTGTTTCGATTACTGAATTCATGTCAAGTTTCAACATTTCCATTGAAACCGTGCGCCGGGATTTAACCGCATTGGAAACGCAGGGCCTGCTTCAGAAGGTATACGGCGGCGCAAAGTCTAAAGAGTCCATTCTCCTGGAACCAACGCTGGAAAATAGAATGATAGACCGGCTGGCGCAAAAGGAGGCCATTGGCAAAAAATGCAGCGAATTTATCCACGACGGGGATTGTATCTTTATTGACAGCGGCTCTACCACCTATCACATTGCCAACCAGTTGACCGCCAAGAAGAAACTCACTATCATTACTAATTCCATTCCTGTCGTAAACAAATTAATGTATTCTGACTTTGAAATCATTATTATCGGTGGAAAAATAAGAACCACCGAACGTTCGGTGGTCACTTATGACTACATTTTTAATTTTTCCGGCCTTAATATTCAAAAAAGCTTTCTTTGTGCCAGCGGTATAACCCTGGAAAACGGAATTTCTGATTTTAACATGCAAGAGGCAATGACCCGGAAAATAATTATTGAGCGTTCCCAGGAAATATTTGTGGCTGCCGACAGCAGCAAATTTCACCGGGACGTCACGATCAGTGTCGCCTCTCTTGATAAAATTGACTACATTGTCACCGATGCTCAATTGAGCCCCACGATTGCAGACCGGTTTCACCATGTCAAAACTAAACTGATCCTCGCGGCAAACTGATCCTTTCCACAGCGTGTCTTCCTCAAACTGACAAAGAGCCGTGTCGAAACTTTTCTGTTTCGCACCGCTCTTTTCTTATGTCACACCCATAATTTTTGCAGGAATTCACCCTATCTGTGCCTAATTGCAGTACAGCGTCAATTCTCAGACACATTTTATTGGGAGGCAAGAATTTAATGAAATACCTTGATCTGCAATCCTGGCCCCGGCAAAACCATTTTCGTTTTTTCAGTGGGTTTGACTACCCGCAATTTTCTATTTGCGCTAATGTGGACATTACTGTTTTTAAACACTTTTTACATCACAGCCATCAGTCATTTTTCCAGTCCATGTTGTATCTTGTCAGCAGGACCGCCAATGTAATTCCTGAGTTTCGCTACCGGATCCGTGAGGATCAGGTGGTGATCCATGACAAAATTGATCTTTCCTTTACTTTTTTAGCGGTCGATGACATTTTTAACTTTTGTACTGCCCCCTACACAGAAAATTTTTCTGAGTTTGCCAGCGGCCTCACCACCGCCAAGGAACTCACCCACTCGCGGGAATTACTGGACACCGGCCCGGACCGGGATGATTTGCTCTATATTACCTCGTTGCCCTGGATATCTTTTACCAGCGTCATGCACCCGATTCATATGCATCCAACCGACAGCATCCCGCGAATTTCCTGGGGTAAATACAGCCAGAACGGTGAAAGGGTGTCCCTGCCCCTTTCCATCCAAGCCCACCATGGACTAATGGACGGCATCCACGCGGGAAAATTCTACATACAACTGCAACAGTATTTAGATAACCCGGCAACTGTTTTTAAAAAAACTGCTCAGGATTCATGACACGCTATTTAATGGCATCGGTCCGGCATGGCTTCACATAATAATATCTTTGCCTGCCGGGTAGCCCATTTGATCTCATTGGCAGTCACGGCAACCTCCAGCAATCCGTGCAGATAATAACTACCCGACAGCCGCGGCTGCCACTGCTCAATCGCCCGGGTCAGCCCTTCCCAATACTCTTCACTGATTGCTTCCGGTGTCGCCGTACCGCCGTCGATAATAACAGACCGGAGTTTACCGTTGATCCGCAGCACAATCGTACACCCCTGTTCCAAAATTTCCAAAATAGCCCGGAATTCATCAGTAACTGGCGGTGCTCCGGATTTCAAGCGTCGCTCCAGCCGGATTGGCAGCAAGTCAAAAATGCGATCCGCTTTTTTCGTGATGGATTTATTATAGTCCGCCATTTTCTCCGCCAGCGACAACCACGCTTCCAGTTCCGAATCCCCGGCGGTGATCTGGCGTTCCCGACTCATCAAATCCAGCACTGATCGTGTTTCGCGATGAATCTCGTATACCCGCTCCCGTTGCTCCGAATTCGCGTGTGGTTCCTGGCGATCCAGGCCCACATAGTCCTGAATCGCCTGACAAAAGTAGAGAACCGCTGCTTCATTTCCCTGGCGCAGCTTTTCTTTGAGTAATTCATTATAGCGGGGCGGCCATAAAGTTACGTTCACTAGCATCGCAGCGCCCAAACCAACAAAAATCACTCCTGTTCGGGCCAGCGCATGGACAAAAAACTCTTCCGTGCTGGAACTTAAGACAAATAATGCCGCTACAATTCCCATCGTAATCCCGCTGTGAAGACGCATTTTGATGTACACCGGAATCAGCAAAATAACAATCAAGCCCGCCGAGGCGGGATTCACGCCGAAAAAATAACCAAAAAAGAAACCGGCCGCCACTCCCAGTACGTGAACCAGAATCTGGTCCCTCGCCGCCCGCAGCGTCAGAAAAATGGACGGTTGCACGTTGATGACCGCGGACACCGCGCCAAAAAAAGCCGGTTCCAAGCCGAAAAACTTACACAGGAACATCGTAATGGCCACGGCAATACCCGTTTTGATAACCCTCGCCCCGATTTTCAAATCGTCTACTCCTTATCAGCACAATGGATCATTTTATCTTCTTTCATCTTAAACGCCGGGATTATTTTATTCAAGTCTTTTCCCGATAAAAGTGCCGACTTTCCTTTGCTGCTTCTGTACGATTTTTGTCACATTTAGCCTTCATAATGA
>DATMYQ010000050.1:0-6283 GCA_035560935.1 Patescibacteria group bacterium
GCGTTTGACAGGAAATTGCTTGTATCTATCGAATATACATCAAGGGTTAAAATCATTTTCACCCTACCTACGATGTAGGAAAAACGATAAAGGAGTTGCGGGACATACAATGAAACTAAATCTTCTCAGTAAAAAGGAAAAGATAAAACAGGTTGGTGTGGTTGGAATACTGCTTTTACTGGCCGTAAGCCTGCTTGTTCCAGCGGCGGGTTATAGTCTGACTGAAGATGAACTGCTAAAAATCAGCAAAGATTATTTCGACCAGAAAGAGTATGATAAAGCGATCGCTGCTTGTGATAAAGCAATAAAAATGAACCCGTATTTTGCTAATGGGTATTATGGCCGCGGCGTTATTTTTACTTATCGTGAGCAATTTGATAAAGCTTTGGCCGATTTTAACATCGTCCTGCAGCTGGAACCGCAAAATGCCGGCGCTTATACGTTCCGGGCCAGCATTTATCGGGCGAAAGGACAATTCGAACCGGCGTTGGCGGATTATGGACAAGTTATTCGCATACAGCCGCAAAATGCCGAGGCCTATATGAATCGGGCGGCATTGCTCCAATTGAATGGCAGCCAGGAATTGGCGATTGCCGATTTTAACAGCGCAATTCGCATCAACCCGCAATATACGGAAGCGTATCTGCACAAAGCCTTGGCCTATGAGGCATTAGGACGTAAACCGGAAGCCATTGAGACGTATCGGCAGTATCTACGTTATGCTCCCCCTTCTGACCCCGATGTGGAGAAGGTGAAAAAACAAATCCAAGTATTGGGTGGTTAAGAGAGTAACTTCTTTCAGAAAAGATTATCGCCGGGTCAGCCGTATTTTACCGAGCGCCATTTAGGGCTTGGCAAAATACGGCTTTGCTGTTTTTTTAAGATTAAGATTATAGAGACTGTTGTCGTTTTACTCTTTTTATCTTGTTTCTTTGGGAGCAATTTCAACAAAATTGCTGTAGAACGTGGCGCCGCCGCCAAAATCCGATAAACCATCCGCTACGGTGGCATTGACATTGCGATTTTCCGGAGAATCGGCCGGCCACCAGACGGTTGGTGAAATCAGAACCCCGGGACGCGTGTCTTCGGATATCATCGCGGTTAATTGGCATTTTCCCCGTGAATTGCGGATCGTAATGAGGTCGCCGGTGGCAATGCCCCTAACTTGAGCATCCAGGGGATGAATTTTCACGGTGGGTTGCTTTTCCGCTGCCTGCAATTCCGGCAGATTGGCAAAGGAAGAATTCAAAAAATGCTGTGCGGAGGGGCTGACGAGAATAAACGGCAAATGCTTCTCGTCCGGCAGCAAATCAGCTAATGCGTTGTGCGCAGGTATTGCCGACAAGCCTTGTCGTCCCAGGGCATTTGAATATAATTCCAGTTTGCCGGACGGTGTGGCAAAGCCTTTTGCATAGGGCAGCACGGGTGTTGGAACCTGAATTCTCACCGGTTTTCCCTCCCAGAGATCTTGCAGTGCTGCTTCAGATAAAGCCGGCTTGGCATCGGTAAGCGCGGCGCGGATTAAGTCCTCCGGGCTGTCTTGAAAGCAAGCGTCTTCAAAGCCCATAGCTTGGGCCAGCTGGGCAAATACCTGATAGTTGGGGCGGCATTCCCCCGGCGGCTGGAGCACGGGACGATTCAACTGCAGGTAAAGATGCCAGTAGGACTGATGCAAATCCCATTGCTCAAATTGAGTGGTGGCCGGCAGTAGAATGTCGGCAAACCGGGCAGTATCGGTCATAAATTGATCATGAACCACCAGAAAGAGATCTTCACGGGCCAGACCGCGCCACACTTTGTTTTGTTCCGGCGCGACGGCGGCGGGATTGCTGTTGTAGACATACATTCCGTGGATGGGCGGATTGGCGTTCAGCAAAACCTCGCCAATCCGGTTCATATTGATGCTTCGTACCGGTCCGGGCAGCAAATCCGGACGGGTTAACGCGGTTTTATTAAACTCCTGATAACCGCTGTTGGAATGAATCATACCGCCCCCCTGATGCTGCCAGGAACCGTTAAAAGCCGGCAAACAGGCAATGGTGCGGATCATCATGCCGCCGTTAATATGCCGCTGCATGCCATGGCCGGTGCGAATCAGCGTGGGGCTGATATGGGTGTAATCATAGGCCAGATCTTCGATTTGACGGGAAGTTAAGCGGGTTTCACGGGCCACTCTGGCCAGATCGTACTGGGCCAGGCTGGGCAGCAACTGATCCAGTCCCTGCGTGTTTTGGACCAGCCATTCCTTATCTTCCCATCCTTTATCCAGGATCAGCTTCATCATACCTAAAGCCAGTGCGGCGTCACTGCCGGGGTAAATCGGCAGGTACGTATCCGCCAGGCGGGTGGCCGGCGTACGGTGCGGATCGATGACAACAATTTTGGCCCCATTACATTTGGCTTGTTGCAATAAGGGCAAGAAATGCATATTGGTGGCTACCGGGTTGTTGCCCCAGATGAGTATCAGACGGGCGCAGGGAATATCGACGGGATCTACTCCCTGCGCAGCGCCTACGGTATGAATATAACCGGTGGAGCCGGCGATCGAACAGATGGTGCGCTCCATTTGACTGGCGCCCAGGCGATGAAAGAAGCGTTTGTCCATGCTGTTATTATTGAGAAGTCCCAGCGTACCGGAATAGGAATAAGGGAGAATGGTTTCACTGCCGTATTTGTCGCTAAGCTGCTGAAAGCGGGTTGCAATGGTGTCGAGAGCCTCTTCCCAACTGATGGGTGTGAACTGGCCTTCCCCTTTTTTTCCGGTGCGCTTCAAGGGTTGAGTTAAGCGTTGGGGATGATATACCCGGGACGGATATTGCTGAACTTTATGGCAAACCATCCCCTGGGTAATGGGATGGTCCGGATCGCCGGACACCTTGGCCAGACGGCCATTTTCCACCTGGGCCAAAAGGCCGCAGGTATCATAGCAGTTATGAGGGCAAACCGCCCGAAAAGCACCATCAGGATAGGACATAGTGGACCCTCCTCTTTGTTTTTGTTCTTTTTTGCGTTAGATTAAAAACCATAAAAGGCCTGTCCACCCAAGGGTGTCGCAAGCCTTATATCAGCAAGACAATCAGTGCTTTCTGCGTTTAGGCGTCTTTGCGGGCCAGTACAATCATCCGGGGCATTTTCGTGCTGTAATCGGAACCGTCAAAGCCGCCGTAAACCCGTACCGGCGTTAATCCGTATTGGGTGAGCATATCCGTGATTTCCGGCAAGGAATACGCCCGTAACACGAAACTGTACTGGGTTTTAACATTGGTCGTCTGATTGGTTAATTCCCGTTTCATGACCGTAATGCCGCTTTTTTGCAGTTCCACCTTATAGGACAAAACGTATTCACCGCTGGGATGACGCCAGTAACGGTTCAGGTTATTATGAATCATCCATTCCCGGTTTAACAGGTCAATAAGGAACAAGCCCCGGGAACGCAGCGCAGTAGCTGTCAGACCGATAACTTTCGCATTTTCCGCATCAGAAAAAAAACCAAAGGCGGCAAACATATTGATCACAGCATCAAATTGCTGATCATAGTCAAGTTCACGCATGTCGCAATGGCGAAACTGCAGGTTAACATGGGCTTCCTGGGCTTTTTGCGCGGCAATTTCCAGAAAATCAGTGGTGGCATCCAGTCCGGTGACCTGATAACCGCTTTTGGCCAGCTCAATTGCATGGCGGCCATAGCCGCAATAAAGATCAAGAATAGTGCTGGCTGGCGGCAAATCCAGCACCTCGGTAATGAAGCGCACCTCTTGCTGTGTGCCGACAGAGGAATACGTTTTATAGTCATTCAGCATTTCTTCGGTCAAAAAACTGCACCACCATATCAGCAAAAATTTTTTTAGGATCAAAATAAATGTCTTTACAATCTTTTCGCTAAGTACGGTGAAATTCCTGCAAAGACGTTATTCATCCCAAGCTTCTTCCATTATAACATAACTGGTGTCGGGAAGTGAATCAACCCCTGTGCGATAACACACAGGGGTTGATTTAAATACATTGATTATTTTACGATTTCTACCGTAGCGCCTGCCTGGGACGCGTTGCCTTCATCCGTATCCAGATGAATCTCTAATTTGAAGCTGTCATTTACCCGTGCTAAAACTCTGTCAAAGATCAAGGAACGGTCAGCACTACCACAGCGAACTTTAACAAATTCCTTATCTTTCAGACCAAGTTCGGCGGCATCCGCAGTGGTCATATGGATATGACGGCAGGCGGCAATAACGCCTTCTTCGATTTTTATCTGGCCTTTAGGGCCTACGATGGTTATTCCCGGGGAACCTTTCAGGTCACCGGAATCGCGTACGGGAGGTTTAATGCCCAATTTTAAAGCATCGGTGAGCGCGATTTCCACCTGGGTCTGCTTGCGCTCAGGTCCCAAAATACGAACATTTTTGAAGGTTCCTTTTTCGGTGATCAGGTCTACCTGCTCATTGCAGGCAAATTGTCCCGGCTGGGAAAGATCTTTTTTCACCGTCAGCTGGTAGCCGGCGCCGAAAAGGATGTCCAGGTCCCCACGAGAAACGTGGACGTGACGGGCAGAAATACCTACAGGAATTTGTTTGGAAGCCATGAATTAATGCACACTCCTTTTAATTTAAATTCGTTTGGCTAATTTATTCTTATGTAGCTTAGTACATAGCACAAGAAGAAAAACAGCGAATCATTCGGCAACTTCGGAGAAGTAAATCACAGTGACGGTATCCTCCGGAGTGATGGTTTTATCATAAATAGAATGTAAAAACTCGACAATGTTATCAATTGCAGTAAAGTCGGGATTCTCAGCTTGCAGGTCTCCCAGAGTGAGCTGAGAAATGGGTTTCACCAAAACCCGGTCAATCATCGCGGTGTAAATCCGCTTTTTGGGAGTGTAGCGCTTGCCTACGGTGATCCAGAGAAGATCCCCCTCCGCATATTTCTGGGTTTTGTCGCCAAGACGAATGGTACAGGTTTTACGACGGCCTACCAGATGATTGTGGTAGTTGGATGAATAAAAGTTCAGAGCGCGCATAGTACATCCTCCCTTTTGTTATCCGATATATTATTTTCCGGCTATTCCGGGGAACCAACGACGGATCCGGTCAACGGCCTCCTGCAGACGGTCTTCCGGCTGCACCAGCGCCACTCTCACATAGCCTTCGCCGCAGTCGCCGAAGGCGCTGCCGGGAATCAGGGCCACACCGGTATTTTTCAATAAAGATACTGTAAAGTCAAAAGAAGATTCTTTCGTCGGCACCGGCGCCCATACATACATGGAGGCTTTGGGACGGTCCACTTTCCAGCCCATCGCGTTGAATCCGTCCACAATAATGTCACGACGGCGTTGATAGGCGGCAGCGGTAGCGGCTACGCAATCCTGGGGACCGGTCAGCGCGGCCACGGCCGCTTGCTGGATGGGATAGAAAATTCCATAGTCAAAATTGGATTTTAAGCGGCTCAGCAGGGAAATCACCTGGGAATTACCGACCACATACCCAATACGGCAACCGGCCAGACTATAGGTTTTTGACAAGGAATTAAATTCAATGGCTACTTCTCTGGCGCCGGGAATGGACAGAATGCTGTCGGGCTGGTAGCCGTCAAAGGCCAAATCGCTGTAGGCAAAATCATAGCAGATCAAAAAGTTATACTTTTTCGCAAGGTTTACCGCATCGACAAGAAACTCCCGGGGGGCAACCGCCGCCAGGGGGTTGTTGGGATAGTTCAGGATCATGATTTTGGTCCGCTGCAGGACGGCCGGATCAATCGCGCCAAAATCCGGTAAATAGCTATTGGCGGCCAATAACGGCATACGTTGAACGTCCGCTTCGGCCACTAACGGACCGGCGCTGAAAATTGGATATCCGGGGTCGGGTACCAGAACCACATCGCCGGCATTGACCAAGCAAAGGGAGATATGCGCCAGACCTTCCTGGGATCCGATCAGGGAATGAACTTCCGTCGCCGGGTCCAGGTCAACGTTAAATTTCATTTTATACCATTGGGCAATCGCCTGTAATAATGGCGCACTGCCCCGGGAAAGGGCGTAACCGTAGTTATAACAGCAGTCAACCGATTCTTTGAGTGCGGCGACGATGTGCGGCGCCGGAGCCATGTCAGGACTGCCAATGCTTAGCGTGATGACATCTTTGCCAGCGGCTTCCTCCGCTTTGCGTAAATCATCCACCTGAGTGAAAATTGCGGATGTCAGGCCGTTCATACGATTTGCTTGTTGAAACATCGAGAACCTCCTGTGAAACGATAAGAACGTTATTTTTTTACCAAAGTTATACTATAT
>DATMYQ010000051.1:0-3205 GCA_035560935.1 Patescibacteria group bacterium
CTCCTCGGACCGAAATCCGAAAAGTCTCTTTGTATCAAGGCCGTCTAATTTTCAGTTTCTTGAAGATCCGTCATCGGTTCAACCATGGCCAGCAAAATAACCAGCGTCAGCAACGAGCTGACGGATAAAAACGCAAATACCATATCCCAGTTAAACTGATCCAAAATCACACCGACCACAAAAGGGGCAAACGCACCGCCCAATGATCCGGCCGTATTGACAATCGATGCAGCAAAAGGGCATTTCTCTTTCGACACCAACCCCATGGGATATACCAGAAAAGTCGAATATCCCAGATTCAGCAATACTCCGGCCAGAAGCAGAACGCCTCCCAAAACAAAAGGATCATTGGGTGAATATAACAGCGAATACATCATCACCACCGTGGAAGCTGCCGTCAAAATCATCACCGGTTTCCGCCGCTTGTCAAATACCTTGTCCGAAAGCCAGCCACCCAGCAGATTTCCCAGCATGGCCCCCACCCAAGGCGCTGCAGCCACAAAACCCATCTTTATAATCGAGAATTTTTTCACCGTCACTAAATACGTGGGCACCCAGGTCATAATCGCATATGTAATTCCCACCATAAAGAAGTAGCCAATAGCACAGCCCCAAAGATCACGGGAAAAAAGAACCTTATGATTAGTATCCAGCGGCCTGATTTTTCGTGCGCGGATCACTCTATCCAGCCACTGCCACGATGCCGGATTTTTACCGGTCCCGTTTTGATTTCCCGCTGCAGCCGCGCCCGTTGTCGCGTTGATATAGTCAGCCTCCGCCCGCGAACAATAAGGACTTTCCCGGGGAGTGTCCCTTATTAGCCACCACCAGAGAACTGCACTTAAAAACCCGGGAATGGCAAACAGGTAAAATACTTCCCGCCAGCCATAAGCGTAAATAATATACGCACACAATGGCGGCACTACCGCCGGAGAAAACTTTATGGAAGAGATAAAGATACCGGTTGCCGTCCCCTTCTCCTGCGGTGGAAACCAACGATTGATTGTGGTAACAATGCCAATATTCAGGGGCCCTTCGGCAAATCCCAGCAGTACGCGCCCCGCCTTCAGATAAAACGTGGAAGATGCCATGCCCATAACAAAGGTGGCGACCGAGGTAAGCACAATGGATAAAGAAAACAGTTTACGCACGCCGTACTTGCTAAAGAAAAATCCGGCCGGAATTTGAATCAGCGCGTAGCCAATATAAAATAAACTCGCCATACTGCCAATATCTGTATTCGTCAGGCCAAAATCTTTTTTGATAAAAGGTACAACAACACCAATATTAGCTCTGTCCGCTCCGGCAATCATGTATACGATAAAAATCATCGCCATAACCACTCCGCGGAACCGGGATTTTTTCTCTGTCCCTTGCTGGATTTGCTGACTTAACGCATTTTGCATTTTCCACACTCCTCCTCGCAGCCAACGTCTTCATTTCACGTCGTTGCCGCAATCATACCCGGGATCGTTTCAATCCAAATATTCACAACTCCGGTCCGCCAGCGCTTTGTCAACCCAGGTCCGGTCCCAGGCCATATTCTCGATTTCTTCCATGGTCTTTTGCTCCGCTATATTTTTGGCCCGTGTTTTCTTTAGCAACTCCGGTGCATCCTCCGGATTGATCACTACCAGGCCGTCTTCGTCCCCTACAATGATATCACCAGGATGAACGACAACACCGCCGCAGGCGATAGCGCCATTAATCTCGCCCGGACCATCCTTGTAGGGGCCGGCCGGCGTAATACCGGCCGCGTAGATGGGAATATTCATGGTTTTCAGGGTTCCGATGTCGCGAATTGCGCCATCAATGACAAATCCACCCAGCCCCCGCTTTATCGCCCACAGAATCATCAGTTCTCCCATGATGGAATTAGTCATATCTCCCTGCGCATCCACCACTAAAATATCTCCCGGCAAAGCCAGGTCAAGTGCCTTGTGGAGTAAAAGATTATCTCCCGGTCGTACCTTAACGGTAAACGCCGGGCCCAGTAATGGCACAGAATTTACCGGACGGATTTTTTCATGTATGCAAAACATACGGTTCATCATATCCGCAATATTGGCTACCGGTAATCCGGCAAAAGCAGCAATCACTTCCTTTGACGGGCGGTTAATATTTTTTTTAATTCTTAAGCCTACATTCGACATCGCTGCAACACTCCTTATAATTTATAACAACTATTTCACTTTGTCTTCACAATATTGATCGGCAGTTCTCCGTTTTCCATACGGCGTATATTATCAAAAGACAGACGGAGAACCGTGTCCAACACGTCTCTTGTCCCACCGGCAATATGTGGTGTTACCAATACGTTATCAAACTGAAACAGCGGATTATCCTGTCGGACCGGTTCCAACGCAAAGGTATCCAGCCCGGCGCCCAATATTTTTCCCTGTTGCACCGCCGCCGACAACGCGGTTTCATCGACAATGTTACCCCGCGCCACGTTGACCAGAATGGCTGACGGTTTCATCCGGTTCATTTCTTCCGCACCAACCAGACCGCGCGTACCCGGCAACAATGGCACGTGGACACTGATAATATCTGCCGTTTGAAACAAGATCGACAAATCAACATAAGTTACTCCCAATACCTCCTCTTGCGCCGGCGTTAAGCGGTACGCATCATAGTAGATAATCTTTGTTCCCAGCGCCTGTGATAACTTACTCACTTCTTTTCCAATGTTGCCCATTCCAATAATACCGTGAACTTTACCACGCATCTCATACATATTGGGTCGATGTTCAAACATTAGCCATTTTCCCTGTTTCGTTTCCTTGTCCAAAAAATGCAATTTACGGTACAGGCACAAGATCATGCCGATCGTCATTTCAGCTACGCTGTTTGAATTAGCTCCCGGCGTGCTGGAAACAAGAATTCCTTGTTCCTTTGCAGCGTCCAGATCAATATTATCGACACCACTTCCAGTTTTTTGCACCAGTTTCACATTCGGCGCCTGTTCCAAAAGCTGACGCGTAACAGGATAAGCAGCAGTGATTAAATATTTAGCCTGCTCCAACGCATTTTCTTTTTGTCCATCATCAAGCTGACTCCAGTACGCTACATTTAATTGCCCGCCTTTGTACTTTTCAATGAACTGGATTGCCGCCGGCGATGTTGTCTCAAAATAGATTACGTCCGTCGCCATTTTTATTCCCTCCCTCTTTGAATTGACTAAACAATCTGTATAAACTAATAT
>DATMYQ010000052.1:0-41637 GCA_035560935.1 Patescibacteria group bacterium
CTGTAACTAGAATTGTTAAAAGTTTCTCAATATCTTGTGGTGTGCCCCGGGTCATGATCATGACGACAGGGCGGCTGGGCGAAAGAGTGATTCTTAAAGAAGAAGTGAGGGGAAGATCATGTCGGAGCAGGCTATTTTAACCACTAGTGAAGAAAAATGCGTGGGTTGCAACAAATGCATTGCCAAATGTCCGGTGGAACAGGCCAATATAGCCTATTTATCCGGAGGCGCTAACAAGATAAAAGTGGATCAGTCGCGGTGCATCCATTGTGGACAGTGTATTGATGTCTGTGACCATGGTGCCAGGGACTATCATGATGATACAGAACGTTTTTTTGCCGATTTGCAGCAGGGGAAAGCAATATCAATTATCGCGGCGCCGGCGGCCCAATTCAATTTCGATGATTACCGGCGGCTGCTTGGTTTCCTAAAAGACCGGGGAGTTCGTCATTGCTATGATGTGTCGTTTGGTGCGGATCTGACCACCTGGGCCTACTTAAAAGCGATCCGGGAGAAGGGGCTGGATTCCGTGATTGCCCAACCCTGTCCGGCGGTGGTAAATTATATACAGAGGTATATCCCGGAACTGATTCCCCGGCTGGCGCCGGTGCACAGTCCGATGATGTGCACGGCTGTGTATGTGAAGAAACAGCTGCGGGCGGAGGCGGCACTGGCCTTTTTGTCACCGTGCATCGGGAAAATTGACGAAATCAATGACAAAAACACCGGCGGCATGATTCAGTATAATGTGACATACCGCAAAATCATGGAATATGTGGAGCGTCATGGCATACTATTGAACAGCTTTGCACCGACTGATTTTACCGACCCCGGCAGCGGCATTGGTGTGGCCTTCAGCCGTCCGGGCGGTTTGCGAGAGAATGTGGAATACCATGCGCCGGGAGCCTGGGTGCGCCAGGTGGAGGGGCCGGAGCATGCGTATCACTATTTAAGAAGTTATGCTGACCGCTGCCGGGCGCAGCGGCCGATACCCTTGTTGGTGGATATTCTGAACTGTTTGCATGGCTGCAACATTGGCACCGGCACCTGTAAAGAAGGGAATCTTGACGAAATTGACTATCAGATGAACCGGGTGAAAACACAACGGCTGAAAGATCAAACGTCTGCCGGTTTATTTAAAAAAACCTATGCCTTGTTTGATAAATTCGATAAAGAATTACGGCTGGAAGATTATTTCCGCAGCTACGAGGATCTGTCGACGGCTGTGAAGCTGCCGGAAGTGAATCAACAGGCTTGTATGGCCGTTTTTGAAAAACTGCACAAAACCGACGCCGAATCCCGGAAGATCAACTGCTACGCGTGCGGATACGGCAATTGCGAGGATTTTGCCCGAGCGGTGGCGCAGGGCACCAACCATTTGGACAACTGCATTGACTATAACCGCAAAGAGTTGAAACTGGAACACCGGCAATTAAGCGCCAAAAATGACGAGGTTCAGCAGGTATTGCAACAAATGGAGAATATGAACCGGGAGCGGGAGCAAAAGGCACAATTTCTGGCGGAACAGGTCCGCAACATTACTGCCGCAATCAATGAAGTGGCGATGGGCAGCGGTGAAAATGCCAAAAGCATCGAAAATATCAGCGGCGAAATTCACAGTATTTTGGATACGGCCAGCTCGCTGCGCACCAATATACACGATGTGGAATTGCAAATGGGCGATTTTGCCCAGGCGTCGGATGAAATTGTCAATATTTCCGGCCAGACCAATATGCTTTCGCTTAACGCCAGTATTGAAGCGGCCCGGGCCGGCGAACAGGGACGGGGATTTGCCGTGGTGGCCAACGAGGTGCGGGTGTTGGCGGAACGTTCCAAAACTGCCGTGATCTCGACCAAATCCAGTGAAGAAGCGGTGGCCCGCCAGGTAGACGCAATTCGTGCCATATCCAACGATCTGGAAAAACGAATGAACGTGGTCAGCGGTGAGGTAACCAATATTTCCGCCACGATTGAAGAAGTCACCGCTAAATGTCAGGAGATTGCCGCCACGGCGGGAGTTTTGGCTAAATAAAATATAGGCAATAAAAACAGGCTGAGTAGCTCCGAATAGGAGGGCAGCCTGTTTTTTTCTGGTCTGGGTCATGAACAGTTCAGTTATAAAGAACTACGGGGCGATTTTAACGGAGAATTTGCCGTTGGCGGGGATGTGCGGTACAATAATGACAGGAATAGATACAGAGGAATGTCATGAGAAACGGAGAGCTCTTCATGCGCGACCGACTCATACGGCTGCCTTACTATCGTTGGCTGGTGTTTGCCGTGATTGCCACAGGGACGTTTATGTCCACGCTGACGTCCAGTATTCTCAATGTAGCATTGCCGTTGATTCAGGTATCGCTGGGTACCGATCTGCTGACGGTGCAATGGGTGGTGACGGCCTATCTGCTGGTCGTGACCGGTTTTTTGCCGTTGGCCGGGCGGCTGGGCGACGTTGCGGGCCGCCGCCGGATATACAGCGCCGGGTTCATTGGGTTTGCCGTGGGATCGCTGTTGTGTGGTCTGGCGCGTTCGGTGGAAGGACTGATTGTCTTTCGGTTGCTGCAGGGTTTAGGAGCGGCGGCGCTGATGGCCAATTCACCGGCGATTGTTACCGAGGTGTTTCCCCGCAAAGAGCGCGGCAAAGTGCTGGGCATGGTCGGAACGGCGGTGGCGCTGGGCAGCATGACCGGTCCCAGCCTTGGCGGAATATTGGTGGAACAGCTGGGTTGGCATGCCCTGTTTTTTTTGAACTTGCCGGTTGCCCTGTTGGGCTATGGCGCGGCTTATCTGGTATTGCCGCTAGACAAACGTTGGCAGGGAGATGGGCTGGACGTGGTCGGGGCGGGGCTGTTTACGGGTGGTGTCGTCAGCTTCTCCCTGGCGTTGAGTCAGGGCGGCAAATGGGGCTGGCTGGCGGGGGGATTGGTTGTGTTGGGTACACTGCAGATCTGGATGTTTTATCGTTGGGAGAAATGGGTGCCGCAGCCCATGATTGATTTGACGATTTTTGACAACTGGCCGTTTGTGGTGGGGAATTTGACAGGATTACTATCTTTTATGGCGATTTTCGCCAATACCATTTTGTTTCCGTTTTATCTGTTTCAGGTAAAAGGGCTGACACCGGGGGAAATGGGTCTGGTCATGTCGGCGTTTCCGTTGGTGATGGCGATCGTGGCGCCGTTGAGCGGCGCGTTATCCGATCGGGCCGGGCCGCTGCTTTTGACCTGCACTGGACTTACAGTGGTGGCCGGTGGATTGTATTATACTGGCAATCTGGGCGCCGGCGCCGGTATCGGCAGTATTGTGGCGGGGCAGGCACTCTTAGGACTGGGAAATGGCTTGTTTCAGTCGCCCAACAACAATAGCGTGATGAGTGCTTTGGACCCGGCCAAAGCCGGTCTGGCCGGCGGCATCAACGCCCTGTCCCGAAACCTGGGAATGATCAGCGGTACCGCGATAGCCGTATCGGTCTGTGAATTCGGCCGTCAGGCCAGTCTGACGACTGGTGGCAGCAGCAGCCGGGAAGTGACGGCTTTTTTACAGGGATATCATTGGGCGTTTCTTCTGGCGGCGGGAATTGCAGTGCTGGGCGTGTTGCTTTCGCTGAACCGGCAGGGTTACGCCGGATATGACGAAAAACAATAAGGAAGGTGTTAAAGTATGAAATCATATCGATGGGTTTGGCGGTATTTCGCGCTGCTGGCGTGTTTTGCCCTGGCATTGCCGGTAGCGAACGCTGCTCCGGCGGCGCCGGTGCGCGTCAGTCAGCAGGTGATCCAGGATGAGCGGTTTACGGTTTGGCTGCCGCAGCTGGAAGGGTTAGCGGATCCGGTCGTACAGGACCGCCTGAACGAAAAAATATCCCAGGACATGAAGCAGGAAGAAACTGCTTTTCAGCGAGCCTGGGAGCAAATGCAGCAAACGCCGCAAATACCGGACAGTATAAAAAAGTCCGCCCATTTCTGGGGGACTTATGCAGTGAAGCTTAATAAAGACGGATTGCTTAGTTTGACGGTCAGCCAATATTATATAGCCGGCGGCGCGCACGGCAGCACGATGACGCGGTCCTATACCATGGAGGTTGTCACGGGGAAATTATTGGCGTTGCAGGACATTTTCCGGCCGGATGCCGCCTACCGGGAACGGTTGAACGAATGGATCCGTGAGGATATCCGGCGAAAAGGAAAAACAATGTATCGTTTTGAAGGGATACGGGAACAGCAAAGTTTTTATCTAACGGAAGAAGGACTGGTCCTTTTCTACCAGCCGTATGAGATTGCCTCCTGGGCGGACGGGTATATCCGTTTTGTGATTCCCTATGACCAGATCCGCGATTTGCTGCGGCAGGATTTGCCATTGTATTAGTCTAATCTTCTATCACCGTATCAACGTATATTTCACCGGCCGGTACGACCCGGGCCAGACCGGAGGTCCAGTCGGCGACCTGTTGCGTCAGCCGATTTTCTCCCTCGGGTTCCAGCACGTTCAAGGTGATCTGCTGGGCGAATTCCTTGGCGGAAATGGTGTATTGATGAACTTTCAATTGATTTTCCACATTGCCCAATAAGGGATAGTCAATCATAATGGCTAATTGCCGGTGAAGATTTCTTTCGACGATGCCAGCGGCTTTGAGTCCGGTGCTGGCGCTCTTGCCGTAGGCACGGATCAAGCCCCCGGCACCCAGCTTAATACCACCGAAATACCGGGTGACGACGAGCACGGTGTCGCGGAGCCCGGTTTTCTTGATGATTTCCAACATCGGCCGGCCGGCGGTTCCGGAAGGTTCGCCATCGTCATCGGCTTTTTGCAGCCCCGGCGCTTCGCCCACCAGATAGGCGGCACAGTTGTGGGTGGCGTCGGCGTGCTTTTTGCGGATTTGGGCAACGAATGCCTGGGCTTCTGCTTCTGTTTCCGCCCGGGCGGCATAACAAATGAACAAGGATTTTTCAATTTCGGTACGGGCTTCGCCATAGCCCTTTACCGTTCGATAAGTTGCAGACAACATATTGCATCACCCCGATGTTAAGCATACACGATGAAAAGAACCGCGGCAAGGGCGGGAGGGAGAATTTGCATGGACACGATAAAACTCTATCATGAGGATGCCTACTGCCGGAATTTTATGGCAACAATCTTAATGGTAAAAGCCGTGGATGGAACCTCCGATTGCTGGGAGGTCGTGCTGGACCGTACGGCTTTTTATCCGGAAAGTGGCGGCCAGCCCTGGGACACAGGAACACTGAACAATTGCCCGGTGATGGCAGTCAGAGAAAAAGGCGGGCAAATTGTACATACTGTCAACGGTCATCCTGGAGCCGGAGCGGTCCGGGGAGAGATCGACTGGGAACGGCGGTTTGATCATATGCAGCAACACAGCGGAGAACATATTTTGTCCGGCGTTTTTTTGTCTCAATGGGGCGCCAACAATGTAGGTTTTCATTTGGGCGCCGTGTCCAGCCAGATTGACTTGGATCTGGCTGGTATGGACGAAATGACGGCGGAAAGTGTGGAGCAAACGGCTAATCGGGCGGTGGCAGCCAACCACCCGGTGACCTGCCAACTGGTCACGGAAGAAGAATTGTCGGGATTTACGCTGCGCAAAGAGTTGAGCAAGCAGGTGGCACAGGTGCGGGTCGTGGATATGGATGGCGTGGACTGCTGTCCCTGTGGCGGTACTCATGTGGCGTTCACGGGTGAGGTGGGGCCGATCAAAATACGGGGCTGGGAGAAGAAAAAAGGTGGCATTCGCATCGATTTTGTTTGTGGCAGCCGGGCGGTGGCGGATTACCAGGACAAGCACCGGTCGGTAGGGCGCCTGGCAGTGCTGTTGTCAGTGCCGCCGGATCAGGTGGTGCCGGCGGTACAGCGGCAAATGGAAAAAACGGAGACATTACAGCGGGAATTGGCCCTGCTGCGCCATCAGATGAATCAACAACTGGCGGAAGATTTGTTGCGCCAGCGGGATAGTACCGCGACGTTTGCGGTGATAACTCATGTGGTGAAGGCGCCGGCCGGCGGTGAACTGGCCGAGCTGGCCTCGTTGCTGACGGCCAAGTTGCCGGTGGTGGCGCTGCTGGCGGGAGTGCAGCCGGACCTGGACAAAACGACGTTGCTATTTGCTGCCACCAATGGTTTGCCGGTGGATATGAATGCCGTTTTACGGGCGGCGACAGCGCAGATCGATGGTAAAGGCGGTGGTACGCGGTGGTTGGCCCAGGGGGGCGGCGGCTGTCCGGAAAAAATCCCGGAGATACTGGTACAGACGAAAAACCTTCTTATAAACGGGGCTGTTTCGCACAAGCCATTGGGACGGTAGCTATGAAAACGGAGCCGGGTTTGTTATAATGAACGATATGGGGTATTCCCGGAAAAAGGGAAAAGATATGGGAGATGACAGTGTATGAAAAAACCAGTGATCGGCATTACTACTAATTTGGCGCCGGCGGAAAATACAGTGATGACGGGTATGCTTCGGGCTTTTGTCGGGGCTGACTATGTTGAATCCGTGGTCCGGGCCGGTGGCATTCCGCTACTGCTGCCGCCGGTGAGCGACCGGGCATTGATTCGGGAACAACTGGAAGTGGTCGACGGATTGATTCTGTCCGGCGGTGCGGACGTCAGTCCGCTGGCATTCGGTGAAGAACCGATTGAAAAACTGGGAACCGTCGATGATTGCCGGGATCAGTTTGAACTGGAACTGGCGCGGTTGGCGGCGGGGGAAAAGAAACCGCTGCTGGGAATATGCCGGGGCATCCAAGTGCTGAATGTAGCTTATGGCGGTACCTTATTTCAGGATTTGGGTCAAATTGAAGGTTGCAATATCAAACATTTTCAAAGTACTACCTACCGGGATGCCGTGACTCACACCGTGGTCATTGAACCGGGGTCGGCACTGGCGGATATCGTGGGTGCGGAGACCGTACAGGTTAATAGCTTTCACCATCAGTCACTGAAGAAAGTGGCGCCGGGTTTGTCGGTAACCGCCTATTCACGCGACGGCGTGGTTGAAGCGGTGGAAAGCCGGGGTGAACATTTTGTTCTGGGGATTCAATGGCATCCTGAACTTTTAACAGGAAAATATCCGGCGATGCTGGCCCTGTTTGAAGCCCTGATCAAGGTGGCCAAGAAAACGAGGGAATAATCATGGGAAACAACGGGAACACTGTGCCGCAACAAATGAGGGAGATGATTCGGCTGTTGATGCGGCGGCTGGGGGTACTGGAAAAAAGTGAGGCGGCCTGTTGCCGGATGACTATGGCCCAATGCCATGCACTGGTGGAAATTGGCCGGGCGGGGACGCTGTCGTTGAATGCACTGGCGGATTTCCTGGGGTTGGATAAAAGCACGGTCAGCCGTTCTGTGGAAAATCTGGTGGTGCAGGGATTGGCCGAGCGACAGGTGGATCCGGAGGACCGGCGGTATGTTCAAATTGCCCTGACGCCGGCCGGCCGGACCTTATATCAGGAAACGGAACAGAGTATGGTTGCTTTCTATCAGGAGGTTTATGCTGCTATTCCGGTTGAACGGCGGCAGCAAGTACTGGAAAGCATGAACGATCTTTTGGCGGCGACGATGAAGGTCACCTGTTGCCGGCCGGAGGAATGACGTTGGTGCTGTATGGGGCAAAACCAGGGAGGGAGCAGTAAATGGAACTATGGTATACCGAGTTTCAGACCAGAAATTTGGGATTGACTTGCCGGGTAACAGAGACCCTGTTTACCGGCCGGTCTGCGTTTCAGGAAATTGCGGTGGTGGAATCAGCGGAATTCGGACGGATGCTGATATTGGATGGGGTTTTTCAAACTTCGATTTTTGATGAATACATTTATCATGAGATGATTGCTCACGTACCTTTGTCTATCCATCCGGCGCCCCGGCGGGTGCTGGTGATTGGCGGTGGTGACGGCGGCACCGTGCGGGAAGTGGTGCGGCACGATGTGGTGGAACTGGTGGAACTGGTGGAAATTGACGGCATGGTGGTCGACGTTTCCAAGAAATATCTGCCAGAGATCAGCTCGGCGTTACTCGAGGAACACTCCCGATTGCGGTTGAAAATTGGTGATGGCATTCAGCACATGCACGAAGCTTGTGACAAATATGATGTGATTATTGTGGACTGTTCCGATCCGATTGGCCCTGGAGAAGGGTTGTTTAGCCAACAGTTTTATCAGGATGTGTACAAAGCGCTGAAAGCTGACGGACTGTTCGTGCAACAGACGGAATCGCCATTTTATCATCAGGACTTGATTCGACGTTTGTCCGCAGATATTTCCTCGCTGTTTCCGATTTGCCGGATGTATCTGGCAAATATTCCTCTTTATCCCGGAGGGTTACATTCTTTTACCCTGGGCTCCAAAAAATATGATCCCGTGGCTGGGGCGGCCGATCGTTCGGCACTGCCGTTTTCCACCCGTTATTATAACCGGGATATTCAACGCAGTTGTTTTATGTTGCCGGAGTTTATCCGATTGTTGCAGAGAAACGCTGACAATAAACGGAAGTGAGAGCAAAACCCCGGCTCTGCCTCAGGGCAGAGCCGGGGTTTTACTCTAGAAAAAATAAAGACAGGCGTTAAACCTCTTGCCGTAAAGTGAACCACAACTTGCCATTTGCGGTGGCAAAAGGATATAATGAATATCAAAGAAAAGAAAAACAGACGGAACGGTCTGGTTTTCCGGTTCAAAAAGACGGGGGTGCCGCGGATGAAACAAAAACATAAGGAGTGGAGGCACTTTCGCAACTTGCTGCGCCGGGTTCGTCAAGATACCTTGCGTTACCGGGAAATTATTGAATTGCAGCAGGAACTGGTGCTGCGCTTTTTACCTTCGGGAGAAGTCACTTTTGCCAATCAGGCCTTTTATGAATATTTTAAACTGCGGCCGGGAGAGTTGACTGGTAAATTGATTGATGCTTATATTTTGCATACGGATCGTTTGCGTTCGCGGCATCTGTTGGAAGAATTGACTCCGGAGACGCCGCGGGTGGTCATCGAAAACCGGGTGCTACGGGGCGATGGTTCCATTCGTTGGGTTCGCTGGACCGGACTGGCCCTGTACGACGAAGGCGGTTTTGCCCGGGAGTTTCAGTTGGTGGGACAGGACATCACCGAAAGAAAATGGACTGAGGAACGTTTGCGGGCCGGAGAACGGATGCAGCATGCCATATTGGAAGCTATTCCTGATGCGCTGTTCCGGCTGAGCCGCCAGGGAACCATTTTTTCCCACAAGGGCGAGGAAGGTGTGCTGAATCAACCGGAGGTGCCGCTGGTGGGTCGCCATGTGACCGACGTGTTGCCACCGACGGTGGCCATACAATTATTGCGGGAATTGGAAAATGCTTTTGTCACGGGACGGGTTTCAAAATTTGAATATTCCGTAAACACCAACGGTGTAGATGCTTATTTAGAAGCCCGGATTATTATGCTGACCGAAGATGAAGCGTTAATGATTGTCCGTAATTTTACAGAGCGGTATCAGATGGAAGAACAATTGAATTATCTTAGTTGGCACGATTCTTTGACAAAGTTGTATAACCGGCATTTCTTTGAGAAGGAGATAAGTCGGGTGGCGGCAATGAAAAACTGGTCCGGTGGCGCTATCGTCTGTGACGTGGATGGACTGAAAGTAGTGAACGACATGCTGGGACACAAGTACGGGGATGAGTTGCTGATTGCTGCCAGCCAGGCTATTCGACAATCGGTACGGGACGCAGACGTGGTCGCCCGAACCGGTGGTGACGAGTTTGCTGTCATTATGCTCAATGCTGACGTAGAAGCATTGGAGCAAGCCTGCCGGCGAATCCGTGAAGCGGCGTTCCAATATAACGAAAGCGGGGAACAGAATGTGCCGTTGCGCTTGTCTTGTGGATTTGCGGCGACAGAAGAAGGGGCGCAACCGGTGTATGATTTGTTACGCCAGGCCGACGCCGCCATGTATCAGGATAAAAATGCCAATCGCCTGGAGAGCATGACGTTCATTGTCGAAAAAACTGTTCGTATGCGGGGGCCTCGTTAGACGGGGAACGAACCGGTGGGTAAAGAAAGGAAATTTCGAAAAAACGGTAAAATTTTTTTGAATGCTATTGCATTTTTCTGTGCGATATTTTATAATAGTCATTGTCGTTCCTCGATAGCTCAATGGTAGAGCACGCGGCTGTTAACCGCGGGGTTGTAAGTTCGAGTCTTACTCGAGGAGCCATTCTGGCCCGTTGGTCAAGCGGTTAAGACACCGCCCTTTCACGGCGGTATCAAGGGTTCGATTCCCTTACGGGTCACCATCCGGGCGATTAGCTCAGCCGGGAGAGCGCCTGCCTTACAAGCAGGATGTCGGCGGTTCGATCCCGTCATCGCCCACCAGAATGCAAAGGCCTTCGGAATTTTTCCGGAGGCCTTTTGAATATTTTCCGCTAGGGGGTTACCGGTTCGGGAACGATACTGGCAACGCCTCATTGAACAAGGAGGGGTAGCTTATGGAACCGGATTTTTTATCGTTGAAGAGGCTGTTGGAAATGCAGCCGGTGGATTATGAGATCATCTGTCACACGGAACCGATTCGTTCCGCACAACAGGGCGCTGAATTTTTGGGCATTGCCATTGGACAGACGGCGCCGGTCTTGATTGTGGATACGGATCAGGGGTATCGGGCCGTGGCGATGTCGGGTGATCGGCGACGTTTGGACTTTGCTGCTCTGGCGCGGTGCCTGGAGTGCCAGCGGGTGGCTATGGCCAGCCGGGACGATGTCAAACGGTTAACGGGACATACCCCGGGAGATTTACCGCTTGTGGGATTGGAGCTTCCCTATGTTTTGGACACTCGTTTACACGCGTATTCCTTTGTGTATGGCGGCACCGGTTTTCCCGGCAGTACGCTGAAAATAGAACCGGCGGCACTGGAAAAACTGAATCAGGTAGTGGGGAGATTGGGAACGGGGGATGATTATGTTTTGTGATGACCGGGAAGGTATGGTATTCCGGCCGCCCAGCGAGGCCAACAGTTTTATTTTGCGGGTGACCACCGGCTGCTCCCATAACCGTTGTACGTTTTGTCAGATGTATAAGGACGTGACCTTCCGGCTGCGGACGTCGGAAGAAGTAAGCTGGCAAATCCAGATGGCGGCCCGTCAGGTACCGCATCTGCGGCGGGTGTTTTTGGCGGATGGCAACGCGCTGGTACTGCCCACTGCCCGGCTGCTGGAAATTTTGGCACAATTGGCGGCTGTATTTCCCAAACTGTCCCGTGTGACCTGCTATGGCGGCCCGCGGGATATTCTGGCGAAAAGCGATGCGGATTTGCGGGCTTTAAAAGCCGCCGGTCTGCAAATTATCTATCTGGGAATGGAAAGCGGCAGCGATCCGGTGCTGACGATGCTGAATAAGGGAGCAAATGCCGCCGAAATGATTACGGCCGGGCAAAAGGTGATGGCGTCAGGGATCAAGTTGTCGGTGATGGTCATATTAGGGGCCGGCGGCCAGGCATTGTCGCGGCAGCATGGCGAGGAGACCGCCCGGGCGGTTAATGCGATCCGGCCCAATATGCTGGCAGCGCTGACCCTGATGCTGCATGAAGGTTCCGAATTGCGGCGACAGGCGGACGAAGGCACGTTTTTGCCTTTGTCGCCGTATGATATTATGCAGGAATTGCAATGGCTGATGGCAGGCCTGGAATTGCCGCGGGAATCCTCCTGTATTTTCCGCTGTAACCATGTGTCGAATTTATTGCCGTTGGCAGGAACTCTGCCCAAGGACCAACAGCGCCTGCTGGCGGAGATTGCCGACGGAATGAACGCCGTAGTCCACCGGCGTCAGGGGCAGTACAACGACCGGGGACCTTTCTGATCCGTTGATAAGCATTCTCCGGATTTAGGCAGGGATATATACTGCTGACGGCGAATTCCAGAGGGATCAGGAAAAGGGGCGTGAAAATATGGCTGAGGAGAAACTCATAATCAAGGTGGGTGGTATGACTTGTGCGGCCTGTTCAGCGCGGGTCGAACGCGGGCTGCGGAAGTTGCCGGGGATTCGTGAGGCGGCCGTTAATCTGGCGATGGAGCGGGCCCAGGTACTGTATGATCCTTCCCAGGTGGCGCCGGCGGCGATCGTGGCTAAGGTAGTGAATATCGGCTATGCGGCCGAGGAGATAAAACCGGAGACGGCAACGGCGGATGCGGAACGGGACAAAAAAGCCCGCGAGGAGCAACTTGTCCGGCAGAAGCGTTTACTGATCTGGTCTGCGGCCCTGTCGGTGCCACTGGGGCTCAATATGCTGTTGGAGCTGTTCTGGGGCCACGGACAGGTGCCGGTGCTGGGAAATCCGTATTTGCAATGGGCGTTGGCCACTCCGGTGCAGTTTTATATTGGCGGACAGTTTTACCGGGATGCTTATCATGCGCTGAAGACCGGTGGCGCCAATATGAGCGTGCTGGTGGCGCTGGGAACCAGTGCGGCGTACCTGTTTAGCCTGGTCAGTCTGTTTTTGCCCCATGGCATGGTATACTTTGAAACCTCGGCTATTTTGATCACGCTGATTTTACTGGGCCGCCTGCTGGAAGCCGGCGCCCGGGGGCGGACTTCGGACGCCATTAAAAAATTGATGGGCCTGCAGGCCAAGACCGCCCGGGTGGTGACTGATGACGGCGAGAGTGATGTGCCGGTGGAGGAAGTGCAGGTGGGGCAGCGGATATTGGTGCGGCCCGGAGAACGGATTCCGGTGGATGGGGAGATTTTAACCGGCGTGTCGGCGGTGGATGAGTCCATGCTGACCGGCGAGAGCTTGCCGGTGGATAAAGAGCCGGGAGACCGGGTGGCGGGCGGTACCGTGAATAAATATGGCAGCTTTACCTTTCAGGCGACGCAGGTGGGCAGTGATACGGCCTTAGCCCGGATTATCCAGGTAGTGCAAGAGGCGCAGGGATCGAAAGCACCAATTCAACGGATTGCCGATCAGATTTCCGCCTATTTTGTTCCGACGGTAGTGGTGTTGGCGGCGGTGACGTTTGGGTGCTGGTATCTTTGGCTGGATGAGGGCAACCTGGCCCGGGCGCTCACCTATTTTACCGCCGTGCTGGTGATTGCCTGTCCCTGTGCGTTGGGCTTGGCCACACCGACTTCGATTATGGTGGGAACCGGTAAAGGCGCGGAGCTGGGAATATTGTTCCGCGGCGGGGAACATCTGGAGAATACCTGTCGTTTAACGGCGATTATCCTCGATAAAACCGGGACGATAACGCTGGGGCAACCGGAGGTGACAGACGTATTGCCGTTTGAAAATTTTGACGCCGATACGTTGTTGAAAATGGCGGCTGGAGCCGAACAGGGATCGGAACATCCGTTGGGACAGGCGTTGGTGGCGGGGGCGAGAAAACGCTTAGCGGATCCTTTGCCTGCCTGCCGCGAGTTCCGGGCGGTGGCTGGATTTGGTGTGATCGCGATGGTAGATGAACGAGCCGTGCTGGTAGGCACCCGTCAATTGCTGGAGACGGAACAGGTGGCGGCACCGCTGGAGTTAGAGGAGCGGATGGCGGAACTGGAAGCGGCGGGCAAGACGGCGATGCTGGTGGCGGTGGATGGCGCCGTTGCCGGTATTATAGCCGTGGCGGATGCGGTGAAACCGGAATCGCGCCAGGCGGTGGAACGCTTGAACGCGATGGGCCTGGAAGTCTGGATGATTACCGGGGATAATCCGCGAACGGCCCGTACCATCGCCGGACAGGCCGGAATTACGAAGGTGATGGCGCAGATGTTGCCGGAGGATAAAGTAAGGGAAGTCAAACGTTTACAGGCGGAAGGCCATGTGGTGGGTATGGTGGGTGATGGCATTAATGATGCGCCGGCTTTGGCCGCGGCAGACGTTGGAATGGCTATCGGCACCGGTACGGACGTGGCGATGGAGGCAGCGGCGGTGACCCTGATGCGGGGTGATTTGCGCAGTGTGGGCGAGGCTATTTTGCTGAGCCGGGCCACCATGAAAAACATTCGTCAAAACCTGTTCTGGGCTTTAGTATATAACGTCGTGGGTATTCCGGTGGCGGCGGCCGGCTGGCTTTCACCGATTATTGCCGGCGCGGCTATGGCATTCAGCTCAGTGTCTGTAGTTTCGAATGCCTTGCGGCTTCGTCGCTACCGGGCGGGCAGGTGAAAGGGAGGCAACCGCATGCTGCTGAAGCGGGCGAAACTGTTATTAACCGCATTAGTTGCCGTTATGTTGATGGGAGTGACCGGGTTTGTCCTGCTGGAGGATATGTCTTTGCTGGATGCGACCTATCTGACGGTGGCGACGATTGCCACCGTCGGTTACGGCGACGTGGTTCCACGAACCGTCGCCGGGAAAATTTTCGCTATGGTACTGATTATTGGTGGCGTCGGATTGGTGTACTACTCGCTGACGATGTTTATCAGTATGATTATCGAGGGCGGAATGAAGGACGTTTTCGGCAGGCAGGGTATGAACAGGAGGGTGGGCAGGATGCAGAACCATATCATTGTTTGCGGCGCAGGGCGGGTGGGAACCAACGCTATTCGGCGGCTGCAACAGGAAAATGAGTTGTTTGTTGTTGTTGAATCGGATCAGGAAAGGTTCAACTTGCTGCTAGAGGAGAAGATACCCTGCCATTTCGGCGATGCCACTTTTGATGAAGTCTTGCTGGCAGCGGGATTGATGAGATCCAAAGGGGTCATTACCGCTTTGTCGCATGATGCGGATAATGTCTACGTGACGTTGACGGCGAAAAGTTTGAACCCGTCCGTCCACATTGTGGCCCGGGCTGAGCGCCCGGAAGCCGAGGGCAAGCTGCGACGGGCCGGGGCAGACACGGTGATTTTTCCTTCGGTGATGGGCGGACGTCAGCTGGTGACGGCGATGACCAAACCGGTAATTACCGATTTGATGGAAAATGTGTTTTACAATGAAGACCTGCATCTGGATATGGCCCAGATTGCGATTAAACAAGGATCGTCGCTGGTAGGGCAGACACTGGAGGAAAGCCGGATTAAAGAACACTTTGACTCGATCGTTGTCGCAATTAAGCGGGGAGAAAATCTGGTCAGCAATCCCCGGGCCGGTGAAATAATCGAAATTGATGACATTATCATCGTGCTGGGGCAGCGAAATCGTTTGAGTGAACTGGGAAAACTCGCCAAACCATAAGGTGGAGGATAAACGAATGGACGGAAAAGAACGACGGGAAGTTTTACTGAAACGGCTGGCCGCGGCAACGGGACCGCTGACGGGGACGGCATTGGCCCGGGAACTGAGCGTGAGCCGGCAGGTGATTGTTGGCGACATTGCGATTTTGCGGGCGGCCGGAACCGAGGTATACGCGACGCCGCAGGGGTACTTATTGCCCGGAATGCAGATGGCGGACGTGGTCAGGGGAACATTTGCCTGTTGTCATGGGCGAGACCGGATCGGCGAAGAATTAAACATCGTCGTGGATAATGGCGGGAAATTACTGGATGTTATAGTGGAACATCCGGTGTACGGGGAAATCCGGGCGCAATTGATGCTGTCTTCCCGGCGGGAAGTCGCGGAGTTTCTTGAACAACTGGCGGTGTGTCAGGCAGAGCCGCTGTACACCGTGACCGGCGGCATCCATCTGCATACGGTGGAGGCGCCATCGATGCAGGTGTTGGAGAAAATCTGCCAGGAACTGCGGCAGGCGGGTGTTTTGTTGGACTGAATGCGAATAATGTTGACGCCACCATAAAAAACGGCACCGTGAACGGCGGGCAGCAGCTTGTTTTTTGCCGGATTCAGGTGTATAATACAGACTGGTGACAAGACAGATGTAAAAACACTGATGGGCGGAGGGAAACCGATGGAAATGATTGCACGCTTGGAGCGATTGCCGGTAGGCCGATTTCATTATAAACTATTGATTGCCACCGGTCTGGGCTGGATGTTTGACGCCATGGACACGGGGCTGATTGCGTTTATATTGCCGGCGCTGGCGAAAGCCTGGGGATTGACTCCGCTGCAAATGGGCCTGATTGGCAGCATGGGATTGGTGGGAATGGCAGCCGGTGCGGTGGTGGGAGGATTCGCGGCGGACCGGTTTGGCCGCAAAAAAATTTTTTCGGTCACGTTACTGATCTATAGCCTGGCAACCGGCTTGTGCGGATTGGCCTGGAACCTGGAATCCTTGTTACTGTTTCGCTTTTTTGTCGGTTTTGGACTGGGTGGAGAGCTGCCGGTGGCGGTGACGCTGATGACGGAGTATGCTCCACCGGCTTCACGGGGACGTTTCATTGTGCTTTTGGAAAGCTTTTGGGGGCTGGGCTGGCTGGCTGCCGCGCTGATCGGTTATTGGTTTGTCCCGTATTATGGCTGGCAGTGGGCCTTCTTTATCGGTGCGCTGCCTGCCCTGTATGTGTTGTATATCCGGCTGGCGATTCCCGAATCGGTGCGCTACCTTATGACCCGGGGGCAGACGGAACAGGCGGAGAAGATCGTCAGCCAGCTGGAACAGGCGGCAGGAATAAAGTGCATGCCTTCCGGACCGCCTATAGCAAAAGCACGTGCGGAAAAGGTGACGTTCGGCGAATTGTGGCGGGGCGGGTTTGCTAAACGGACGGCCATGCTCTGGTTGCTCTGGTTCGGCATCGTGTATTCATATTATGGAATTTTTACCTGGCTGCCGTCACTGATGGTGGGGCAGGGATATACAGTATTGAAAAGTTTTGAAAGTGTTTTGATTATGACGTTGGCTCAGCTGCCGGGATATTTTAGCGCCGCTTATTTGGTGGAGCGGGTGGGACGCAGGGGAACACTGGCTGCCTATTTGTCCTTAAGCGCGCTGTGTGCCTATCTGTTTGGCCAGGGGCAGTCAGCGGAGGCGCTGGTGTTCTGGGGAAGCTGGATGTCATTTTTTAACCTGGGAGCATGGGGCGTTCTTTACACCTATACGCCGGAATTGTATCCAACGCGGATTCGTGCCTTCGGTTCCGGCTGGGCGGCGGCTATCGGGCGGTCGGGAGGTGTGCTGGCACCGATGATTGTTGGTATGCTGGTAGGGACGGAAGGCGGATTTGTCCGAACGTTTGCCATGTTTACCATTGTCATGTTGCTCATGGCGCTGCTGGTGAGCGTGACAGGAGAAGAAACGAAGGGGAAATCTTTGAATTCGATTAATGAATAGGACTATGATCCCAGAAAAAATAAAAAATTCCGACGAAAGAAGGATATCTTTTCGCCTGCTATAGTGTGGTAAAATGAAGTCGTCACTGTATGCTGCTTTAGTAGGCTGAAGGGAGAACGGGGATGAGAATTAATCATGTGTCCATATGGACCAGAAAATTGGAGGAGATGCGGGATTTTTACGTTCAGGTGTTTAACGGCAAGGCTAGTGACCGCTACATGAATCCTCGCACCGGTTTCGAGTCATACTTTATCCGTTTTGATGAGGAGACGACCTTGGAACTGATGAGGGTCAGCAGTATACGTGACTTGATCAGGAACCCGGAACGGCCTTTTGCCGGTCTGGCGCATATCGCATTTTCGGTAGGCAGCAGGACAAGGGTCGATCAAATGACAGAGCTGTTGGAAGAGTGTGGATACAGTGTTACCAGCCAACCCAAGGTCACCGGTGACGGTTTTTATGAAAGCTGCATCCTGGATCCGGACGGCAACCTGGTGGAGATCACAGAATAACGTGCGGTAAAATCAGTGCGACGGGATTTGACGCGAAAGCGGCGACCACCTGTCGCTATTTATTGTTCAAAGGGTGTTTTCCCCGACTGAAATGATTTAACGGTTCGCCGGCGCTTATCAACCATTCACCGGACGGAACCGGCAATTCACGGCCGATCATTAAGAAAAAAACAAAAAATATGTTAAAATATTATCAAATTAAGGTAAATGCCCAATGGTGGGTAATGCTGCTTTTTATATACACCTGTCGGCCATAGTGAGGTTATAGGTGACTGGAAAAGCGGTATTTTTGCGCCCGGGGCAGGGAAGGAGGGATAAGCGCCGGGCCAGGTGGCAAAGAATGGTGCTGGCGTGGTGAAAAAAATATTTGGGGAAATTAAGAACGGAACAGGAAAGAGAGGGAGAGTTTATGAATTCTGTCATGTTGTTGATTGTGTCTGCCTGTGCTTTTGTATTGGCCTACCGGTATTATTCTGCATTTGTTTGTGCAAAAGTGTTGATGTTGAGCGACCTGAACGAAACTCCGGCCAACCGCTGTAATGACGGCAAAGAGTTTGTGCCAATGAATAAATGGGTGCTGTTTGGCCACCATTTTGCGGCCATCGCCGGTGCCGGCCCGTTGGTCGGGCCAATCCTGGCAGCTCAGTGGGGCTGGGGACCTGGCTTTATGTGGATTATATTGGGTTCGGTGTTTGCCGGTGCAATCCATGATTTGGTTATTCTGTTTGCATCCATCCGGCACAATGGACAGTCCTTGTCGGTAATTGCCCGGCGGGAAGTGGGACCGGTTACCGGCGTAACGACTTCGCTGTCGATCTTGTTTATCATTATTGTGGCGTTGGCGGGTCTGGCCATCGTCGTGGTAAATGCGCTGTTTAAAAACCCCTGGGGTGTGTATACGCTGGGAATGACCATCCCCATTGCTGTAATAGTGGGTTTGTGGATGTTCAAGGTATCCCCGGGTTCTATCCGTTCCGGCTCAATTGCCGGTTTCCTGATGGTACTGGGTGCGGTGTTCACCGGACATTTCCTGATGCCCGGACAAGCCTGGGCAGGCATGGCTTCAATGTTTGACTTTACCAAAAACCAACTGTCAATCATTCTGCCGGTATATGGTTTCTGTGCCGCAGTATTGCCGGTGTGGCTGCTGCTGGCTCCCCGGGACTATCTTAGTTCTTATATGAAAATCGGTACGATTGGTCTGCTGGCCTTTGGCATCCTGATCGTCCAGCCTTTGGTGCAGTTCCCGATGGTTACCCGTTTTGTCGATGGCGGCGGGCCGATCATCCCCGGTCCTTGGTGGCCGTACATGTTTATTACCATCGCCTGCGGCGCTATCTCCGGTTTCCATGCGTTGATCAGTTCCGGCACGACGCCGAAAATGCTGCAAAAGGAAAGTGAAGCCCGTTTTGTTGGTTACGGCAGCATGGTGATGGAAGGCTTTGTCGCCATTATGGCATTGATTGCCGCTGTGGTTTTAGCTCCTGGCGATTATTTCATCATTAATACGCCGGCTCCGGTCTGGGCTAAAATCAGTGCTATGTTTCCAACCAGGGAAATCACCGAACTGTCCCGCCTGGTGGGCATGGACGTTCAGCATCGTCCTGGCGGCGCGGTGTCGCTGGCAGTGGGTATGGCGCATATTTTCTCCAGCATCGGTAGCGCCAAGCATTTGATGAACTACTGGTATCAGTTCGCCATTATGTTTGAAGCACTGTTTATTCTGACTACCATTGACGCCGGTACCCGGGTGGCCCGGTATATTCTCCAGGACATTCTCGGTACCTATCTGTATGCTCCTCTGAAACAAACCAGCTGGTGGCCCGGCATTCTGTTCACCAGCGGTCTGGTATCCCTTTCTTGGGGCTATCTGCTGTACAGTGGTGATGTAGCCAGTATCTGGCCGCTGTTTGGCGCTGCCAATCAGCTGTTGGCGGTAGTGGCTCTGGCTATCGGCACCACAGTTATTTTAAAACTCAACGCGAAGAAATCATATTCACTGATTACCGCTATTCCGTTGGCATTCCTGACGGTTACCGTTCTTGCCGCTAGCGCAATGAACGTTGGCATGTTCTACAAACGGGGCGATATGCTGGGTAACATCAACGGTACTGTCAGCATCGTGCTGATCGTACTGGTTGTCATCACTCTGCTGGATTGCATCCGTCTCTGGATTAAATTGTTGAAGACTGATAAACCGGTGGGTATGAATACGGAAGTACAACATGCCTGCGTTTACGGTGAAACACAACCCACGATAACTCCCTGATCTCATTAACAAAAAACAAGGACCGGCAAAATAAATTGCCGGTCCTTGTTTTTTGTTAATGAGGGAAATATAACCCATTGGCGGGGAGGGTTGTTTGCTGTGCTTTGAATTTTTTATTGATGTCCCCGCCGCAGTTGTGCACATAGCTGTTGCTTACGGCAGCTTTCGCACACCGGAGTATCAGATATGCCGGGAACCTGGCGACGAATGTGTTCCCATTGTTCCCGGGTAGTAAAAGCATGGCCGCAGACAGAGCAGGAAAGCAGTTCGAAGGATTTTCCCCATATGGTGCGTCGGGTGGGCTGCTCCTCAATAGGAATGGCGCCGGTCGGACAGTTTTGGGCGCAGGTCCCGCAGCCTACGCAGTCATCAGCCGGCTCGTCATACGGCGTGGATATCTTTTTGCCGGTACCCCGGCCAACGGTGGCGATGGCGGTCAGCCCCAGTTTTTCGCAGGCTTTGACGCAGAGGCCGCAAAGAACGCAGGATTCCGTGCTGCTGCCGTGCAAGCGCCGGGGAATAGTGATCTGATATTCTTCCATTAGCTGTTGGATGTCTTCGCTGTGAGGCGCCCGGGCCGCCAACAGCTTGATGATGGTTCGGCGCAACGCCAGAATTTTGGGCGAATGAGTATGAACTTCCATGGGTTGAGTGACCGGGTATACACAGGAAGTAACAACTTTGGCCCGGCCTTTTTCCACCACTTCCACAATGCAAAGACGGCAGGTGGCCTGACCCGGTAGGGCATCGCTGTGACAAAGCGTGGGGATATGGATATTGTTGCGCCGGGCAACGGTCAGCAGCATTTCGCCGGCCATTGCCGGACAGGTTTTGTCATCGATGATAATGTTCACTGACTGCTGCCTCCTTTCATTGTTTGTACGGCTTGGAAGCGGCAGTTGTCGATGCAGTTGCCGCATTTTATACAGTGAGCCGGGTCAATGCTGTGCACTTCTTTCGGGTTACCGCTGATGGCGTCGGCCGGACAGTGTTTGACGCAGCGACGGCAACCGGTGCAGAGGTCGGGATTAATGACGAAATCGGTCAGCTCTTTGCAGATGCCGGCGGGACAATAGTGATCAACGATATGGGCCAGATATTCGTCCCGAAAATATTTCAGAGTCGAGGCGACCGGATTGGGGGCGCTTTTCCCCAGGCCGCACAGCGCTCCTTCAGCCATGGCGGCGCAGATCTCCGCCATCAGATCCAGGTCGTCGGCGCAGCCTTTTCCCTGGCAGATAGCGGTCAGAATGTTTAGCAGATTACGCAGGCCTTCGCGGCAGGGAACGCACTTGCCGCAGGATTCTTCGGCTAGAAAATTGACATAGTAACGGGCCACATCCACCATACAGGTTCTTTGGTCCATCACGATCATGCCGCCGGAACCCATCATAGAACCCGCTGCCGTCAACGTGTCAAAATCTACTTTAAGGTCCAGCAGGCTGGCAGGAATACAGCCGCCGGAGGGGCCACCGCTTTGTACTGCCTTGAATTCACGGTTGCCGATCACACCGCCGCCGATGTCGAAAATCAGCTCTCGCAGCGTGATACCCATCGGAACTTCCACCAGGCCGGTATTGCGGACTTTGCCAACCAATGAAAATACTTTGGTGCCGGGACTGGTCGCGGTGCCGATGCTGTGAAACCATTGGCCGCCATGTTGTATGATGGGAGGAATGCTGGCCCAGGTTTCCACATTGTTCAGAACCGTGGGCTGTCCCCAGAGTCCTTTTTCCACCGAACGAACATATTTGGCCCGGGGTTCGCCGACGTTGCCTTCGATAGAGGCCATCAAAGCCGTGGATTCACCGCAGACGAAGGCGCCGCCGCCACGGACAATTTCGATGTCAAAATCGAATCCGCTGTTCAGGATGTTTTTGCCCAAAAACCCCTGCTTGCGTGCGCTTTGCAGTGCGTGGGCAAAGTTTTTTACTGCCAGTCCGTATTCATCACGTATGTAAATAAAACCGGCGGCGGCATTAATGGCCCGGGCGCAGATCAGCATACCCTCAATAATCGT
The DNA here is from genome assembly GCA_035560935.1 of Patescibacteria group bacterium. GTDB lineage: Bacteria > Bacillota > Negativicutes > Sporomusales > Sporomusaceae > DATMYQ01. The sequence goes on from DATMYQ010000052.1 coordinate 21,932, forward strand.
GTGGGGATCGCCTTCCATAATGCTGCGGTCCATAAACGCGCCGGGATCACCTTCGTCACCGTTGCAGACCACGTACTTGGGGGAAGCGGCGTAGCTGGCGCACTGCCGCCATTTCTGAGCGGTGGGAAAGCCGGCGCCGCCGCGGCCCCGCAGGCCCGAGACGCAAACTTCTTCCAGAATTTGCTCGCTGCTCATTTCCTGCAATGCCTTGCCTAATGCCTGATAACCGCCTCGCTCCCGATAGTCTTCCACATCCGTGGGATCGATTTCACCGATGTTGCGCAAAGCCAGCTTGGTTTGTTTTTTATAAAAAGGATTGTCATGCTGGGAACGAATACGCTGGCCTGTGGCGGCATCAAGGTGCAGCAGCCGTTCCACTACCTCGTTTTTCTGGATGGAAGAGGCGAATATCTCGTCCAGATCGGTTGATTGAACCCGGTAGTAGGAAACATCGTCCGGTAGAATTTTGACGATGGGACCTTTTTCGCAGAAGCCGTTGCAGCCGGTGGCTTTGATCAGTGCTTCCACGCGGACGGCGCCGCAGGCTGTATCTTGCACCCGCTGCCGCAGCCCCGTCAGGATGTCGAGACTACCATTGGCCAGACAACCGGTGCCACAACAAACCAGGACTTTCTTGCCCGTGTCATGTTTCATTGATGGCGCTCCTTTCATCACTGAGGATGTTACGCAGTCCGGCCGGCGTCACTTTACTGTAATAGGTGTCGTTGATCACCATTACCGGTGCGATGGCGCAGGAACCCAGGCAATTGACGGTTTCCAGCGAGTATTGACGGTCGGGCGTGGTTTCGCCGGGAGCGATATCCAGCAGACGTTGAATTTCATCAACGAGGATCAGGGAAGACCGAATGTGACAAGCGGTGCCGTCGCAGACTTTAATCAAATTTTTGCCGCGTGGGGACAGACTGAATGATTTGTAAAAGGTGGCCATACTGTATAGTTTGGCCAGCGGTAGCGATACATGAGCGGCGACTAATGGTAGCGCCTCACGGGGGATGTAGCGGTGTTCCCGTTGTAGGTCCTGGAGAATGGTCAGAGTGTAGCGTTGTTCCCGGGGATATTTTGACAGGATTTCCTGAGTGACGGGGATTGGTTCATCAATGTTCACGATGGATCACCTTCCTGATTACAGAATCTTCATATTGTTGATATATTACACATTCGGAGAAAAAATCCTTTAGATTTATTTCTGCAGATGGAAAGGTTAAACGTTTTGTTGTAAAAATGATCAGAATATTTTCGCACGGGAAAAGTTTAGAGCCTCGATGGTTATTGACACTGCAAGGTTTCCTTATATATGATGGATGTAAGAGAGGCCATGCTAACGGTGAACGGACATTCGGCACCGAAATGAGGGGGAAAAGATGGATCAGTCGCTGCGCGTCGGAGTGGACGTTGGCTCGACGACGATCAAATTGGTGGTATTAGATTCTCAGGATAATATTATTTTTCGCCAGTATTTGCGGCATTTTTCCGATGTTAAGTCGACGTTGCGGGAAATGCTGGGAAAAGCGCGATGTGTCCTGCAGGAAAAATGGCTGTCGGTAATGGTTACCGGTTCGGCGGGCATTGGCGTTTCACAATATCTGGAGCTGCCGTTTGTGCAGGAAGTCATTTCCTGCACCTGTGCAGTAAGGCGAATGATTCCTCAGACGGATACCGTGATTGAACTGGGAGGGGAAGACGCGAAGATCACCTATCTGGACGGTACGGTGGAACAAAGGATGAATGGCGTTTGCGCTGGCGGCACCGGTGCCTTTATTGATCATATGGCGGCGTTATTGAATACGGATGCTGCCGGACTCAACGAACTGGCCAAGGGATGGAAAACGGTGTATCCCATTGCCTCCCGTTGTGGTGTTTTTGCGAAAACCGACGTGCAATCGCTGCTGAATGAAGGGGTACCGAGGGAAGACATTTGTGCGTCCATTTTGCAGGCTATTGTAACTCAGACGATCAGTGGCCTGGCTCAGGGAAGGCCAATCCGGGGACGGGTGGCGTTTTTGGGCGGGCCGCTGCATTTTTTATCCGAGCTGCGCCGACGCTTTGTGGAAACATTGGGATTGTCTGCGGAACAGGTGATTGAGCTGGAAAATTCACCGTATTTTGTTGCTATTGGAGCGGCGCTGTCGCTGAAAGAAGCGCCGGTTCAGTTCTGGCGGTTGCAGCAAAAATACAGTCAGGCATTGAACCGGCCCCGTTTGGCAGATCATACGGCTTTGCCGCTGTTTGCCGATGAGTCGGAATACATGACGTTTGCCGCCCGGCATCGGCAACATACCGTGCCGTGCCGGAGTCTGGAGACGTATGCCGGACCGGCGTTTCTCGGTATTGACGCAGGTTCCACCACTACCAAATTAGCATTGGTGGATGCCGACGGAGCGTTATTGTATTCGTTTTATGGCAGCAATCAGGGGCAGCCGCTGGATGCCGTGATGGACGCCCTGCGGCAACTTTATGGCCAGTTGAATGAACAGACCCGGATTGCCTATTCATTGGTCACCGGTTATGGCGAAAGGCTGATTCAGACGGCGTTACGGGTCGATGCCGGCGAGGTGGAAACCGCGGTTCATCTGAAAGCGGCCAGTGCTTTCCAACCGGGAGTTACTTTTGTTCTGGACATTGGCGGTCAGGACATAAAGTGTTTTTTTGTCCGGGACGGCGTGATTGATTCGATTATGCTGAATGAGGCCTGCTCGTCCGGTTGCGGCTCGTTCATTGAAAACTTTGCCCAGTCCGTCGGAGTGCCGGTACAGGAATTTGCGGCGCTGGCATTGCAGGCGGCACAGCCGGTGGACCTGGGAACCCGTTGCACGGTGTTTATGAACTCCAAAGTCAAGGAAGCGCAAAAAGAAGGGGCGACGCTGGGAGATATCGCGGCCGGTGTCGCGATATCCGTGGTGAAAAATGCGTTATTCAAAGTCATCCGTCTAAAAGATGTGGCGCTGCTGGGAGATCAAATTGTCGTTCAGGGAGGAACCTTTTGCAACGATGCTGTGTTGCGTGCACTGGAAATCCAGTTGGGGCGAGAGGTAGTCCGACCTGATATTGCCGGTATTATGGGGGCATACGGAGCGGCATTGCTAGCCAGGGAACAAGGCAAGGACAGTAACGGATCAACGTTGCTGTCAGCGTCAGAATTGGCGGAGTTTCGGGAGGAAAACCGGACGCAGCGTTGTCAGGGTTGTGGTAATCAGTGTTTGATGACGGTCAAACGCTTTGCCGATGGCCGGGAATATTTCGCCGGCAACCGCTGTGAGCGGGGGACAGGCCACGAAAAAGCCATGGCGGAGTTGCCTAATCTGTATGCATACAAATACCAACGGGTGTTTGCATATGCACCGTTGCCGGAAACGGTTGCTCGCCGGGGAACACTGGGAATTCCCCGGGTTATGAACCTGTATGAGGACTATCCGTTCTGGTTTACTCTGTTTACTCAGTTGGGTTACCGCGTGATATTGTCGGGTCGTTCTTCACGGGCATTGTATGAACAGGGGATGGAAACCATACCTTCGGAAACGGTGTGTTATCCGGCGAAGCTGGTGCATGGGCATATTGCTGACCTGGTGCGGCGTGGTGTCCGGAAAATATTCTATCCCTGCCTGACGCGCCGGGAACGGGAAGATCCGACGGCGGACAATGGTTATCATTGCCCGGTGGTGGCATCCTATGCGGAAGTCATTCGGGTTAATATGGATCAGTTGGCGGAGAACAACGTGGTCTTTTATCAACCCTTTTTACCGCTGGATAACCGAAAACGTTTACTGGACCGGCTCATGACGGAACTGGCGCCGGAGAATATTCCGCGGCGGGAGTGGGCGCAGGCGCTGGGACGGGCGTATGCGGAAATGGAATCCTACCGCGCGGATATCAGGCAGCAGGGAGAAGCGGCACTGGCTTACATGACCCGGGAAGGCTGTCCCGGCATCTTGCTGGCCGGCCGCCCCTATCATACCGACCCGGAACTGCACCATGGCCTGCCGGAACTATTGCAATCCTATGGATTTGTGGTGTTGTCGGAGGATTCGGTGCGGCATTTGGTACCGGTGGAACGACCATTGCGGGTGGTGGATCAATGGCTGTATCATTCCCGCTTGTACGCTGCCGCTACGCTGGTGTCGCGGCGCCCCGATCTGGAATTGATTCAACTGAACTCCTTTGGCTGTGGATTGGATGCGGTAGTTGGAGATCAGGTGCGGGAATTGTTGGAACGGCATGACAAAATTTATACGCTGGTAAAATTGGATGAGGTCAATAATCTGGGGGCCGTGCGCATCCGGGTCCGTTCGTTGCTGGCCGCCCGGCGGGAACGGTTGCAACGGCAGAAACCGACAACACCGTTGCCGCTCTGGAAGCGGGTGGTGTTTACATCGCAGATGCGTCGGGACTATACGATTTTGGCGCCGCAACTGTCGCCGGTTCATTTGCAGTTTGTGGAGATGGCCTTTCAACGGGCCGGATACAACATGGTGGTGCCGGATCTGCCGGACCGATTAGCGGTGGAGGAAGGGCTGAAGTATGTCCACAATGACGTCTGCTATCCGGCGGTGCTGGTGGTCGGACAATTATTGCAGGCGCTGAACAGCGGGCGGTACCCTCCCGATCGGGTGGCGGTGGCCATGGTACAAACCGGCGGCGGTTGTCGGGCCAGTAATTATATTGCGCTGCTGCGTAAGGCGCTGATGGATGCCGGCTGGTCCCAGGTGCCGGTATTTTCCCTCTGGGGGGAACCGACGCCGGGTTATCGGCTGACCTTACCGTTGTTTAAAGATATTGTACAAGGCGTGGTATATGGGGATGCGTTGCAGCGGGGGGTGCACCGGGTTCGTCCCTATGAACGACAAACAGGAGCAGCCAACGCCATGTATGCGCAGTGGTCGGTGCATTGCCGGCAAGCTTTACGGCGGGGCGCGGGTGGTTTTGGTGCCAACATCCAGGGAATCATTCGCGATTTTGACAGCTTGGAAATCAATGAAACCCAGATTAAACCCCGGGTGGGTGTGGTGGGCGAGATTTTGGTGAAATACCATCCGTTTGCCAATAACCGGTTAGTGGAGTTGTTGGAGAACGAAGGCACTGAAGTGGTGGTGCCGGATTTGCTGGATTTTTTCTTATACAGTGCTTATGACCGTCAGGTAGAGTATGACCTGTTGGACGGCGGTTGGACGGCGGCGATCAAAGGTCGTTTGTTCCGGGCGGTACTGGAACATTATCGTCGGGATCTTCGCCAAGCTTTGCAGCGTAGCCGCCGTTTTTACCCACCGCCTTTTATCGAAGACCGGGTCCGTCTGTCCCGGCGGCATGTTTCACCGGCCAATATGACCGGGGAGGGGTGGCTTCTCACCGGCGAAATGCTGGAAATGATCCGGGAAGGCGTGCCCAATATTCTCTGCCTGCAGCCGTTTGGGTGTCTTCCTAATCATATTACCGGTAAAGGTATGCTAAAAGAATTACGGTACTGGTACCCGCAAGTAAACATCCTGCCGATTGATTATGATCCGGGCGCCAGCGAAATTAATCAGATGAACCGGATCAAGCTATTATTGGCAGTGGCCCGGGAGCGGGCCAACGAGAACTGACAAAACGATTATTTTCGCTAAGGAAGCGGTATGGGAGCAAGAACGAAGTGGGAGGAAAACATGATTCGGCAAAATATCAATAGTGACCTGTTGGATCAGGTAGTGGCAGGCGCTGTGGAGGATATCTGGTATCATTACGGCATTAGCAGCCGGGAGCCATTACTGCAAAAAATGCGAAACGTGGAGGCGGTGATTATCGCCGGTTCCGGGGAACGGACGGATGAATTTGCCCGGCACTGGTCGGTGCGGAGACAGGCTCCGTTATTGGCGCTGCCAAGGCAGGACCGATTTGTGTTCCGTTACGTGGACAAAGTGATTTTTTCTTCGCACGGTATGGGTATGCCCAGTGCGGCGATTGCACTGCAGGAATTGATGAAGATGGTTTATTTTTTGAAAGACGGAGATTTGACCGCACTGGATAACGTATTTTGGATGCGGGTCGGGACCAGCGGTGGTCTGGGAGTGCCTCCCGGAACGGTGGTAATCTCGCAGGAAGCGTTACAAACCGATATGAAACCATATCGCCTGCTGAACCGGGGGCAGGAATACTATTTTGATGCCCGGTTTCCGTCAGCGCCGTCAGCGGCGTTGATGACCATCGCGGCCCGCTTGGGAATTGCGGCAGTGGCGGGAAGAACCGTCGGCAGCAATGATTTTTATCTGGAGCAGGGACGCTGTGATGGGGCTGTCAGCCTGATCAGCGAGAAGGAAAAAGATGTGTGGCTGCGAGCACTGTACCGGCAGGGAGTAACCAATATTGAAATGGAGACGCCGATGGTGGCCGGATTGCTTAACCATTGGGGTTTTCCCCGCTTTGCCGCTGCCTGCGCTGTCATCGTGGACCGATTGCAGGGGGATCAGGTGATCTCGCCGCGGGCTGAACTTCTCAAGTATGTGGAGAATGCCGAACGATTGCTCTGGGGATATCTTGAGGAAACCATCTCCTCACAATAAATAAACGTCTTTCCCGGTGGCTGATCGCGGAAAAGACGTTTGTTGCCGGAAGGTAGAGACTGCGAAACCGTGTCGGGTGTCGCACAATCTTGATCGGCACCTGGAAAAAAACAACAAAATATGGGTTTGAAGGGATTTTGTAAAATTAGAAGAATAAACAATAAAAAGAGTTTTATGGCACCTAAGAGTACGCTTTTATTAATATGGAGGGGATGAATTGGCAAGAATCGAATTGGTTAAACCAGAAAATATGACTCCGGCAGAAAAGGTCATATATCAGCGTTTTCCGTCGAATATAGTTCGCGGCTTGTTGAAAACCAAAAACTGTGCCCCCGCTTATGCTGCGCTGGGAAGCTCTTTGCGTAATTTGTTTCTGACGCCGAAAGATACTGAATTTGTTATCATTCGTGTTGCTTACATGAGCAATTCTCAATATGAATTGATGCAGCATCGGCATTTAGCTCTGCGACAGGGTTGGCGCGAAGAAGATATCGCGGCCATCGCCGAAAATAATCTGGAATATTTTGAACGGCGAATGCAAACTATTTTAAATTATGTTAATGAATGTGTTGAACGGGTAAAAGTATCAAGAACCGTTTTTGCAGCGGCAAGAGAGTATTTAAGCGAGAGTGAGATTGCGGAGCTCACTCTGCTAATTGGTCATTATATGTTGACGGCTAGATTTTTGGAAAGTCTGGAAATTGATTTGGATGAAAAACCTACATCTTGGGATAATGTGCAGCTGACAACTGACAGATAAATAAACCGCAGTAATAGGCAGCGATGATGGATAATACACGTTCTAAAGGGGGTAAAATATGAAAATTATCGATCTGAGCATTGCGTTGGAACCCGGCGGCTTCTACGATCCGCCGGCGGGAAGACCGCAAATTCGGTACTTTGACCATCAGCAATCGACGCCGCAGATGCTGGAATGTTTTCCTAGCGTTGATGCGGGCGACCTGCCGAATGGATTAGCCTGGGCTGTTGAGGAACTGAAAGTGGGAAGCCATACGGGAACGCACGTGGATGCCCCTTGGCATTATTATCCGACCATGAATAACGGCGAAAAGGCCTGGACGATTGATGAAGTTCCCCTGGAATGGTTTTTTGGTGATGGCGTGGTCGTTGATTTTTCCGGAAAACCCGATGGTTATCAAGTCATGGCCGAGGATTTTCGGCGGGAATTTGCCCGAATTGGTTATACATACAAAGCGGGCGACATTGTTCTTGTTCATACAGCGGCAGCAGTGAAAGCCGGTACGGAAGAATATCTTTTTTCCGGTTGTGGCGTGGGCCGGGAGGGAACCTTGTGGCTGATAGATCAGGGTATGCGCGTGTGCGGTACAGATGCCTGGAGCTGGGACCGTCCTTTTATGTATGTGGACCGGGAGTATCAGGAAACCAGAGATAAGAATTTGATCTGGGAAGGGCATTTAGCCGGCAAGGAGAAAGCATATTGCCAAATTGAAAAATTGACCAATTTAGACCGGCTTCCTCCTGTTGGTTTTAAGGTCATCTGTCTGCCGATAAAAATCAAGGGGGGAAGCGCGGGCTGGAGCCGAGTAGTGGCTATCCTGGAAACGTGAATGAGTGCAAAGAGCCGGTTATTAGATATCTTTTCTTAAAGAAATACTGATGCACTCTCCGTTGATTCCTTAGCGAGGCGAGGAGTGTTTTTCCAGAATATCCAGAACCGTTTGCAGTTCGCCGATTGGGATTTGGCCTGGTGCGGAAGCCTGGCAACCGGTGGCAAAAGTGAGAGTAGAACCGAACAAACCGCCCACCAGGCGGCTGACGCTGCCTAATGCGCCCATGGACATGGTAATCAGCGGAATATGCAGTTCGTTCTTGGCCTGCAGGGTTGCTTGCAGCAGCGTCAGAACGTCGCGAGTATTCCGGGGCATCACGGCGGCTTTGGCGGCATCCAGCCCGTGCAATTCGGCCTGATGAAAGATTTCCAGCAGGCTTTTGACGTCGGGAGTGGCATGAAAATTGTGAAAAGAGCCGATGACGGCGGTGCTGTGCTGATGGGCGGTAGTTTGCAGCTGACGGATCAGCGCCGCGGGACTACTGAGTTCGCAATCCACAATATCTAAAGGAGTTTGGCTGCAAACGGCGTTGAGCAGTTCAAATACCCGGGGTTCTGTGAGCAAAATGGGCTGGCCGCCTTCACGTTCGGAACGGATGGTAAAAATAACCGGCAAATTGCCGGCTTGTTGCTTGAGGGAATGCGCCATGGACAGGACTTTTGCCGGTTGGTCGAGGGCGGTGAAGTAGTCGGCGCGCCATTCCAGCACATCAGGGGCAAGCGGCAGCAACACAGCCAGTTCGGCATGGAGCTCAGCGCTGTTCTGACCGGTCAATGGCGTGCAAATCAAGGGACGAGAACGGTGTTCAAACCATTGTTTCAACAAAATAAGAGCCTCCTCGATGAACCCGGTCTGACGATATGACCGGGTTTTTTCTTTTTTCTCATATGGGGATGTCGAAAGCGGGAAGTTGGCTGCTCAAAAAATATTCTGCGTAGTTTTCTTAGATTCTACGGGAATATAGGCCGTATGTCAATAAAGGGCCGGCGGGAAAATCCGAATGTAAGGTAATTCGTAGCTTGTGATAAAAAAGCGGAGTGACAGGTAGTAATTTCCGCATGATACGCATTAATTGTCACCCCAAATCTGAACATTTGCTATAATGGCAATGATCAATTATTGTATAGAAATTGGGGGGGGACAGTATGGAAATATCCATGGCGGCAATTATGTCCATTGTGGCATTGGCGATTGTCGTAATCATCAGTTGCATCAACGAAGATCTGAACGTTGGTTTTCTGAGTGTCGGCTTTGCGGTTATCGTCGGTGGCATCTGGAGTGGCATGAACGGAGCCAAAGTAATGGCGTCTTTTCCGGTCAGCCTGTTTATGATTCTGGTGGGTGTTACTTTTATGTTTGGCATGGCCCAGACTAACGGGACCATGGAAAAACTCACAGCGTATTCAGTGCGCTTGTGCAAAGGAAACACGGCAATTGTACCTTTGATTATTTTTGTCCTGACAACGTTTATTACCACAATCGGCCCAGGGAACATTGCCGGAACGGCGCTGATGGCACCGGTGGCCATGGCCATTGCTGCCCGCGTGGGGATGTCAGCATTCCTGATGACGCTGTTGGTGGTGGGTGCGGCCAACGGTGCGGCCTTCTCACCGTTTGCTCCGACCGGGATCATTTCTGGCGGCATTATAGCTAAAATGGCGGCACAACTGAATATCACGGATGTGAGCAGCCTTACCTGGAAAATTCATTTCAACTCGGAACTGGCGCAGGGGTTTGTCAATATTGGCGGTTTCTTCGTACTGGGGGGCTGGGCCTGGATCACTAAGCAACGTGGCTTGTCAATCAACATTGACGAATTGGCGCCGAAACCGGAGCCGTTCGACCGTAATCAGTGGGTTACGCTGGCTATGGTTGCCTTGTTGATTGTGCTGGTGGTATTGCCGGGCTTGCCGGCAACCAAAAGTCTGTTTTCGGCGGAAATGAAAAATTTATTGGCCAATGTAGGCTCCATTGCATTTATCCTGTCCGGGGTGATGATGCTGGTGGGTGCCGGTGATAGTAAAGCAGCGGTTAAAGTCATGCCGTGGGGCGTTATGATGATGGTTTGCGGTGTGTCGGTACTGATTGATATTATGGATCAGGCTGGTGGTCTCACCGCTTTGGTAAAATTGATCGGTGCTATTTCCAATCCGGTGACGGTTAATCTTTGGTTAGGTCTGATTACCGGTGTCATTTCGGCCTACTCCAGTTCTTCCGGTGTGGTTATGCCCATGTTTTTGCCGATGGTGCCGGGCTTGATGGCGGAAATCGGCGGCGGTAATCCGGTAGCGATGATTTCCTCCATCAATATTGGGTCTCATCTGGTTGATACGTCACCGCTGTCCACGTTGGGTGCGTTATGTATTGCCTGCGCCGGCGAGCATGAGGACAAGGCGGTACTGTTTAGGCGGCTGTTGATCTGGGGTTTGGCGATGTCGGTAGTTGGCGCGATTGTCTGCTGGGTGTTTTTTGGTATCTTGAACCTGTAGTTGTTGCTGCAGCGGTAAATTGTATAATAACAAGCATCCGGAAGCAGATGATTCATTTGCTTCCGGAAATTTTTTTCCGGGTCGTGTATCCATACCTGGGATTAGGATATAATAACGGTAAGGACAAAAAGCGGAGGTCGGGTTTCATGCTCATTAACTGGGGCTATATCAGCAGCCATTTGCTGTTGGGATTGACATTCATTCTGGGGTTTGTTTTTCTGCTGACCAAGGTGCGGATTTTTCGCAGCCGCATACTGAAACAGGAATTTTCCCTGCGGGATAAGCTGATGATGGTTGCGGTGTTCGGTGCGCTGGGCATCATGGGCACATATATCGGGTTTCGGGCGGTGGACGGTACGGCCAATACCCGGGCCGTGGGGGTTATTTTGGCCGGCTTGATCGGAGGACCGGCTGTAGGAGTGGGCGCGGGCTGCATTGCGGGTTTGCATCGCTTCACACTGGGGGGCATTACGGCGTACAACAGCGCTATCTCCGCGGTATTAGAAGGGTTGATGGCCGGCCTGGTTTGCACCCACTTGCGGAAAGTCCCGGCTCGCTGGGCGTACGCACTTCCCCTGACCTTTGTCCTGGAAGGCTTGCACATGCTATTCTTGTTGGTGATGGCGACACCGGTTCAGTATGAAGCAACCTGGAATTTGGTCCAGGCCATCATTCCGGCGATGCTGGTGACCAATCCGGCAGCGGTGGCGGCATTTATCGCGATTTTTGACAATGCCCGGACCGAACAGGAAAAAGTGGAGGGTAAGGCGGCGCGGCTGGCGCTGCAAATTGCCGAAAAAACGATGATCTATTTGCGAAAGGGATTAAATGCGGAGTCGGCGAAACAAACGGTAAGCGCGATTTTGGAAACGGTGGATGCGTTGGAAGCTGTGGCTCTGGTTTCGCAGGAAAAAGTACTGGCGTTCACTGACCGGCGGGGGCGCGGCGGCGGTCAGGAACTGCAGGCACCGCCTATTCAGGCGGCGTTGGAATTTGGCTTTTATGGAATGATTCAGAACTGGCGCGAATTCGATCACCGGGTATCGGCGGAATTGGCCCTGGAAGCGGTAATCGCCGCGCCACTAAAGGATAATCACACTGTGATCGGCGCGCTGGTGTTCTACAAAGCCACTCGCAACAGCATGACGTCTTTTGAAGTGGAATTGATCAAAGGTTTGTCTCATCTGATTTCCACCCAGTTGGAAGTGGGCAAGGGTGAGCAGCAGGCGGCGCTGCGGGCGGCAGCCGAGATCAAAGCGTTGCAGGCTCAGATCAATCCGCATTTTTTGTTCAACGCGTTAAATACTATTGTCTACTATTGTCGGCAAAAACCAGAAATCGCCAGGGATTTACTGCTGAAGCTGGCGCAGTTTTATCGCAATAATTTGTCTCGAATCGATGATTTTATTGATTTGAAAACGGAGCTGCAGCATATTGATGCCTACATTCAGATTGAGGCGGCACGGTTTTCCGGCAAACTAAGTATGGTATATGAGATCCCGACCGTCAATGGGCTGACAGTACCACCGTTTATTTTGCAGCCAATTGTGGAAAATGCGGTAAAACACGGATTGTATCCTCAAAAAACAGGTGGACAGATTACCGTGCGGGGTTATCGGCGTGAAAACCGGCTGGAAGTGGTGATCCAGGATGATGGCGTGGGGATGGACGAAGAAACTTGCCGCCGGGTGTTGCTGGAAACACCGGAGCGCAAAGGCATTGGACTGGTCAATGTGGATCAGCGTCTCCGGGCGATTTACGGCGAGGAATATGGACTGAACATCGAAAGCGCGAAGGGGAAAGGAACCAGTGTGTCGCTGGCGTTTCCTCTGAATGCGCAATAATATGAAATGCCGAAAGGAGCAATCGTGAGTTTGCGAGCAGTGGTTGTGGATGATGAGTTTCCGGCCCGGGAGGAACTAAAGTCATTATTGCAGGAAACGGGAGAAGTTGAACTGGTAGGGGAAGCGGAAGACGGGGACGAGGTGGCGGTTCTTCTGGACCGGTATCGACCGGATGTGGTGTTTCTGGATATTGAAATGCGCAATCAAAACGGCATGGTGACGGCGGGCGAAATTATGGAACGGGAATTTCCTCCGGCGGTGGTGTTTACCACGGGCTATAGCCAATATGCCGTTCGGGCGTTTGCATTGAATGCCGTGGATTATATTCTTAAACCTTATTCCCTGGAACGGGTGAATACCTGCATTGCCAAATTACAGAAAATGAAAATAGATGCGGTGGAGAATGGCGAAATCGTGGCCGACAACGTGACATCGACGCCGGATAGTCATTTTACGCACCTCAGCGTGTGGTCCAAAGACCGGATTTTGATTTTACGGCCCCAGGATATTTTTTTCGCGCGGGCAGATGAGAATCGACAAACTTTGCTGCAGACGGTAAAGGGCCCGATTACCACTAAGATTACGTTGCGGGAACTGGAGGTGATGTTGCGGGAACAACGCTTTTTGCGCACACATAAAAGCTTTTTGGTCAATCTGACTAAAGTGGTGGAAGTCATTCCCTGGTTTAACAACACATACATGCTGGTGTTGGAAGGGGTCATGGAGAATAATATTCCGGTGGCCCGGCATTACATGAAAGAGTTTAACCAATTAATGAATATTTAATGCGGGTGATAATATACGGAATGAAGATACCCCACTGCGTCTTAATACTCGCAGCGGGGTATCTTCATTTGCTTTAGTTGGATTTAATTGCCATAACGGAAGGTGACGGTTTTTTTCATATCCGGATGCAGGCTGTTGTACACGGGACATTCTTTGGCCGCCAGTTCAATGATCTTTTTCTGCTTAGGAGTATAATCGTTATGGGGCAGCGTGATGGTTGTGACTAATTCTACGACGCGGCGGGGATCGGTGCCCATAATTTTGTCGGTCTCGATGGTGGCGCCTTCCAGCGTGAAGTCGTGGGTTTTCGCGGCAATGCCCATGATGGTCAGTACACAGGCGCCATAAGCGGTAGCGAGGAGGTCAGTGGGAGAAAATGCCTCTCCTTTGCCCTGGTTGTCCAATGGTGCATCCGTCAGCAGGATGCTTTGGGATTGGAAATGAATGGATTCGGTACGTAGTCCGCCAAGGTATTTGGTTTGCACAGTGGCCATAGTAAATAAACCCCTTTCATGAAAGATAAACGGTTATGCGGCAAGAATAACACACGTTTCAGTAATTTCTGCAAAAAAGAGAGTTTTCCTGCCATGACAAACGATTTATCAAGAAAAGCACTGATTAAATGAACGCATCGCCAAAACAAAGATTTTTTTGTCGGGCAAGAAAAGCGGCAGCGCAGGAATAGAAGCGCTATTTTGAGGTAAGCCTGACACAGTCCGGCGGAAAAAGATTTGTTTTGGCGTGTGATGTGAATTAATCAGTGCTTCCCAAGGAAAAACGATAAGGGAAACCGAATGTTTAAGTAAAAGAGTCGGTAAGAAAAATTGACTGGAACTGCCAATGGAAGGCGAAGAAGGTTGATTTCATCAAGCATCCTTCAGTAAAGTTTGTGTTGTGGCAGGATTAACGGAACCGGTTGAGGAATCTATTCCGATAGTGAATGGATTTGTGTCGATATTTCCCGGGAAATAACCTTTGGCGAAAGCGAGAGGGGGGCGGGTTGATTGCCGTCTGTTTCCAAAACTGCTTTGAAAATTGCATTGCTCTATAGTTTGGTCGGGTCTGTATGGATTTTGTTTTCCGATCAATTGACGGTCAGGCTGATAAGCAACCCGGAAGAACAGCTTGCTATGTCGGTGGCGAAAGGCTGGTTATTTATTCTGGTTACGACGGTTTGCCTGTATGCTGTTCTCCAACGGTATTTGCAACGGCTGCAACAGGTGAATCAAGACCTGGCCACTGCCTACGAAGAAATGCGCATTGTGCAGGATGAATTGCAGGATCGCTTCTCGGAACTGCAGGAGGCGAGTCAAGACTTGCAAGTCAGCCAGGAACGCTTCTACTCCCTGTTTTGCGGCATGGGCGAAGGTGTGGCGTTGCATGAAATGGTGCGGGATTCTTTTGGACAGCCGGTGGATTACCGCATTGTGGAGGTAAATCCCCGTTATGAAGCGGTTTTAGGATTGAAACGGGAGTCTGTAACAGGCCAAACGGCCAGAGCGGCATATGGAACATCGGAGGCGCCGTTCTTGTCCGAATACAGCCAAGTGGTCGCGAATCAGCAGCCGACGGTGATGGAGGTCTATTTTGCACCGTTGGACCGGCATTTCCTCATCTCGGTTACTCCATGGGGCCGGGATGGCTTTGCCACGGTGTTTAGCGATACTACGGACAGAAAACAGACGGAACAGAAACTGCGGGAAAGAGAAATCACCTTTCGCATGGTGGCTGATTTTACGTACGACTGGGAATTCTGGATTGGCCCCCGGGGCGACTTACTGTATATGTCGCCGTCAGCGGAGCGGCTGAGCGGTTATCGTCGGGAGTGTTTTATCGACAGACCGGAGCTGCTGATGGAACTGGTGTATGAGGACGATCGTGGACGGGTGCAATCTCACATGATGCAGGAAGAGCAGACGGCGCCGGCGCCCCGGCATCTTGATTTTCGCCTTAAGAACGCTGCCGGACAAATTCGCTGGCTTAGTATGCATTATCTGCCGGTGTTTGATGATAATGGTGCCGCTCTTGGGCGACGCTACAGTTGCCGGGACATTACGGACCGCATCGAGATGGAGGCGTTTATCCGACTGCAGTCGGAGGACTTGCGCCGGCTAAATGAACGGTTTTCTCTAGCGGCTGAATCGGCCGGGATTGGAGTTTGGGAACTGGATGTAGATAGTGGTAAACTGTTTTGGGATGAAACGATGCATGAGTTATATGGTTTGGCGCCGGGGGAGTTTGACGGTGATGTGAACGCTTGGCTGCGCGTTGTTCATCCGGATGACCGCCAGGAAGCGTTCCGGGAATACCGCCAGGCATTGCAGGGAGAAACCGAATATGACAGCGAATTTCGGGTGACCCGGCCGGATCAAAGTGTTCACTATATCAAGGCCTTTGGCCGGGTGGCCCGGCAGGGAAAACCGGGATCTGAGCGTATGACCGGTGTGAATTATGATATTACCCGGAGTAAAGTGGCGGAGGTCGCGTTGCGGCGCAGCGAGGCCCGTTACCGGATACTGACGGAAAGTTTGCGGGACGCAGTGTGGGTTTTGGACGTTCGGGATTTGCGTTTTACCTATAGCAGTCCGGCTGTGCGGCGTTTGCAGAACTTGATGCCGGAGACAATGCTCAATCCAAAGATTGACGATGTGCTATTCCCGGAAGACCGGGATGCAATTATTGAGCGGGTGCGCAGCCGGGCGGAGGATTTTCTTGCCGGACGCCAACCAGCGGAGCGGTATTATGTAGAGGAAATCCGACAACCTGGCCGTGACGGGTCTGTTTGGATGGAAGTGATCAGCCGGTATTTTCTTAACGAAGAAAATGGCCGGGTGGAACTTTGGGGGGTGTCTCAGGACATTACCCAGCGCAAACAGACAGAAAGGGCGTTGCAGGATAGTGAAGCCCGTTACCGGGCAATCCTGCAGCAATCTCATGATGCAATCGCCGTGGTGGATATGGATTCGAAACGCTTTCTCGAAGTGAATGCCTGCCTGCTGCAACTGTTGGGATATTCCGAGCAGGAAATCCAACAGATGACTATTTTACAGGTGACGGAAGATCCGGAATTTCAGTCTGATGAATTCTATGCCGGGATTTTGTCCGGTCAGGAAAAGGCGGCCACCCGCCGGCAGCTTCGTCATAAACAAGGGCGTGTCGTCGAGGTGGAATTGTCGGCCTCGGTAATTCAGTTTGCCGGCAAACAGATGTTTTTGTTTGATGGCCGCGATGTGACCGAAGAGCGGAAAATGCAGGAGAAAATACGTCAGGAAGTGTCTATTGCCGCTGCTCTGCAAAAATATATTTTGCCCCGCGATTTTCAGGACGTTTTGTTGACGGTAGAAGCGGTGTATTCTCCTTATCATGTGGTAAGCGGCGACTTCTATGATTATGCATGGAACCCCAATCATCAGCGATTTTCAGGATACGTGCTCGATATTTCCGGACATGGAGTGGCCAGCTCCCTGCAAGGAATTGCGGTCAGCGCGTATTTTCGGGAGGTATTGGCGTCACCGATGCGTCTGGCGGCGAAACTGAACTGGATCAATCGGCATGTATTGCGGTATTTTACCGAGGATACCTATGCGGCTGCCATCTACTTCGAATTCGACTTTACTACCAAGGTTTTAACATACGCTACCGCGGGAATTTACGGTTTTTTGGCTTCGACGGCGGAATTGCCGGCGATTGTGATGCAGGCGGGTTCATTTATTGGGATTTTGGATGATGCGGAATACGGGGAAGGTTCCATATCTTTTGCCAGTGGCGATTCATTTTATTTTATGAGTGACGGAATTTTTGACCAAATTTCCCGCGACCGGAGTTTGACTGTCAAGGATTTTGCCGGGACGGTGGATTGGCTGCGAAAACTGGCTACCAACGAAGGCCGGCGGGATGATTGCTGCGCTTTGTGCATCCGGATCAATGGACGCCCCTCTTTTCCCGTATGCTTTGAATTGCGCGGTTCGGGTGAGTATGAGCGGATTAGAAGCCGGATACGGGAACTGCTGCGGGAGGTGGCCGGCGATCAGGTAGCGCGGCTGGACGTGGCAATTGGTGAAGCCCTGAATAACAGCGTGCGGGAATCGATGGATGTTCGGATAAAGATTAATCTTTATGGTCCGCGGCTAGCCATTCGGATACGGGATAGCGGCGAGGGATTTGATGGGAACCGCCGCGTGACGGAATATCTTGACAGGCAGGACCGGTTATTTGAAGAACGGATGATGGATGAGGGCGGACGGGGAATTTATATTATGGCAGCCTGGATGGACCGGGTGCTGTATAATCGTGCCGGCAATGAAGTGTTGCTGGTGAAGAGACTGCCGCTGGTGTTATAATAAAACGAAGTTTATCTATCGACCGGATGATATAGGGAGGAAACAGGAAGTGACGGAAATAAGCAAAAGGGTTCCGGGGTGGCAAGAAAAAATACCTACCATGATCGCGATTACTACGCTGATCTTGGCGGTATGCGCTACCTTGACGGGTTTTAAGGCGGCAGGGTACGGGAACAAAATGGTATTGTTACAAAACCTGGCCACTGATCAGTGGAGTTTTTATCAGGCAAAGAGTATTAAGGAAACTGCGTATAAAATCCAAAGAGATGCGGTGATGGCGGCAATTCCCGAAGAACAGCGCAGTGAAGCGTTAAACAAACAAATCACGGTATTTGCGAAGGAAATTGACCGCTATAAACAGGAAAAAGACGACATTGAAAAAGAGGCGCGGCGCATTGAAAAAGAACGGGATATAGCCCAGCAGTACAACAATACGTTGGGACAGGCACTGATGTTTTTGCAGGTGGGGATCTTATTGTCGTCGCTGGCATCAATTAATAAAACTCATCTTTATTGGTATGCTGGTGGCGGAATCGGTGCAGTGGGAGTGGGAATTTTTATTTATGCGATGCTGCTGATGTAGTGGAAAAAGCTCCACACTGATAACGGCAGGAGTTTGGCATATCACGCAGAAAATATTGACATAACAGGCACCAGAGGAGGTAGCTTGATGCAGACGATTCCGGCGCAGGGAGGCGATAAGAAAATGGAAGAAATTAGCGAAAAATCTTTTATAGATAATTTATTTCAGGTAAATCAACGGTTGGAAATCGGTGTGAATGAAAAACATGGCAAAATCAACACTTATAAAAGTCGTATTGAAGGTGTACAGTCGGATCGATTGGTCGTGGCCATGCCAATGTTCCGGGGGGCGGCGGTCAGTCTGAAAGAGGGAGAATATTTTCAGGTACGGCTGATAGTAGGCCAGCTGTCTTATCAATTTTCCAGCTACTTTATCAGCAGGCAACTTTCTCCATTACCGGTATGGATCATTGCCCGGCCGGGCAGCGTTACCAAGGTGCAGCAACGTTCCTTTGTGCGTATGGGGGGGAGCATGGCCGCGAGTGTTGTCATCAGACCGCAAGATGACAGTGAACCGGAGCGGTACGATGTGTTGACCCGGGATATCAGCGGTGGCGGTACAGAGATTGTCATGGACAAACGATTAGCCCATGGGACCAAGCTGCAGGTAGTAGTCCGTCTTCCCGGGATGGGTGCCGTCAGTGCCGTGGGTGAAGTGGTACGTGTTAATAAACCCTTGGAAGACAGAGAAATTTATTGGGTGGGTATCCGCTTTGTTGATATCCAGGAACGGGACCGGGACAACATTATTCATTATATATTCAAACGGCAACTGGAATTGCGGCGTAAGGAAAATCGCAATTAACTGGCGGGAAGCTCTTCATTGCTAAGCAATTCCTGAATTTCGCGGGATATTAGTTTGTTATTGTCTTCAATGATTTGGGCAAACAGGGCCGGCAGGATGATATGGGTATAGACTTTTAACCGCTGCAGCTCTGCGGATACGGGGTCCGCTGCTTTGCCGCCTTCTGTTTCCATCAGAGATTCAAAACGGTGGATATTGCTGATCAACAATTCTCCCAGGCGGTTGGCCACCTGGTCTTTGGTCATGCCCAGCATTGCGATCACTCCTTTGTTATGTATTAAGGCAGTACTTTCTATAGTATGGCATCAACATAGTGAGAAATAAATACCTCGTAATAAGCATTTGCGATGAAGCGGTGTTGCGGAAACGATGTGAGCTTCCTCTGGTTGCCAAACGATTGGGACAGCCTCCTTCTTTTGGAGGCTCGTTTTTGTGCTGAAAGAATTCAAAATGACATTAATGCAAGGAAGGGAAAGGAAATGGCCCGGGAAACATTGCTTAAGAATACAAAATACATGAGGAATGATTATTGAGTTGAAATGTAGTTTTTTGTAGAATGTGTTCTGTGTTGTGATAAAATAATAAATATTGCGATACAACACTGTTTTATAAGGAGGCTGTTTATGAACAAACCCATCACCATCATCAGCGAACGCTGCAAAGGCTGTAACATCTGCGTGGCGTTGTGTCCCAAGCAGGTACTGGCCCTGGACACAT
>DATMYQ010000053.1:0-18483 GCA_035560935.1 Patescibacteria group bacterium
CTATAAATTTATCCATTCTTGCCTTGGCCAGTTACGAAACCACTATCTGTTTTTTCGCTGCGCCCGCTGCAATTTGGCGATTTCTTTGCCCCACTCTTTGCCTGCCTGCCGCACCTGACCGGCTTTGCGATTTTCCAAATACGCCAGTTCCTTCTGCAACTTTTTCCAACTCTCCCAATGCGATGGCTCCAGCAGACCGCTATCCAGCGCCTGCCGAACCGCACAGCCGGGTTCGTCTTGATGGCGGCAATCATGAAAACGGCAGGCGGCCGTTAATTGTTCAATATCTCCAAACATCTCACGAATTCCCTTATCCGCTTCCCATAACGACAGCGCCCGCATCCCCGGAGTGTCAAGAATCAGTCCCCCGGTGGGCAATAAGATAATTTCCCGGTGGGTAGTCGTATGCCGTCCCCGGCTGTCGTCTTCACGAATCTCCTGGGTTTTCAACAGCTCACTGCCGGCCAGTGCGTTCACCAAGGTTGATTTGCCAACACCGGACGATCCCAGCAAAGCTACCGTTTGCCCCGGCAAAAGATAGCGGCTCAATGTTATCAGACCGTTTCCGGATAAAACACTAACGGCCAGTGCATCCACTCCCGGCGCCAAACGATGCACTTCCCGCAGCCGCTCTTCTACTACTGCGCAAATATCTGCTTTGGTCAGTACAATGACTGGCGTCGCGCCACTGTCCCAGGTACTAATCAAATAGCGTTCCATCCGGCGTAAATTGAAATCATGGTTGAGCGATTGTACCAAAAATACCGTATCGACATTGGCGGCCACAACCTGTTCTCGCAATGCTTCGCCGGCGGCGGCCCGCGAAAATTTTGTCCGCCTCGGCAGTACGCAGCGCACTAAATAATCTTCATATCCCGCCACGTGTTCCAAAGCCACCCAATCTCCCACCGCCGGATTAATCAGGCCATTTCCGCTCCGTCCTGGCGCCTGCGCCATTCCTTCCCCATACTCACTTACTATTCGTATCCGCTGTCCATAATCAGCCACCACCCGGCCCGGCAACCAGTCTTCTCGGGCAAGTCCTTCCCACTCCCGGGCAAAAAACGGATTCCAGCCATATGCCAACAGTTTCTCTATTTTCATAATATCCTCCATTTGTATGATTTTCAATCCGCAGCTTCAGCGGCTGTCACGCTTTATTTCCCCCTGACAATAACTGAAAAAAGGCAACAAAAAAACACGCTACCCGCGTGTCGTTATTTCTCCTATGCACGGAACAGGTTGCTTTTCATTTGCAGGGTCGCCAAACAGCCGCCACTTCCACAGCCAGAGTAAGCGCAACAAGACATTCCCCTGCCTTTATGCAGTTAGATTTCCATCACCGCTACATATTTTACAATCATCAACCACAACCCCTTTCATACTTCGTGCAAAACAGCCTTATGCTACACATCGTTATTATAACCAACCGCCCATTATTTGTCAATCACCGGCAAGGCTGTCGCAGACCGGGTGTTAAATCAATTTACAACAACCTTGTTCCGAAGAAATTCATTTTTTTATTCTACAAGTTGTCAGCCCTGACCGGCTGTCCAGCGAATGGAAATAATGCCTTCGCTATTCGGCTGGTATTCCCGGAAATCAACCATTCGAAGATTTTGCCCCGCCGGCACGCTGGCGTTACGATGATATTCAAAACGGTCATTAACGACTGACGCCGGCATACCATCATTCGGGTTTCTTGCGCCCCACACACGATTACCGGAAGACTGCGCATAAATATACACCTGGGATACTACTCCCGAATCAGGGAAAGTATAACGTTTACTGGTGTTGGCCGAAAGTGCGAACCAGCCCCGGCAAAGCCAGTCGTCCGCACCGTCATCATAATACATAATCGCAAAATCGATATTGCGCTCTGTATCATTCTGAGCGTTAAATCCGAACGCCCAGGCACTCTGCGGAACCAATAACAGCAGCACCCCCAGTACCCCGGTCAGTATCATCTTTTTCATCTGCTGACATCCAAACAACATCTTTAACACGCTCCCTTTATCCACTTCCTCACCTTAATTCGTCCTCCAGCGTATAAACCCTTTAAAACCAGTATAAATTTTCCCATAGTTTCAGCAAAAGAATGCTTACCGGTCAATAAAAAACAACCGGAGGAAGCTTTACAGGTTGTCTCCCCTATCCAATCTGTGATTCAGGATTCCCGTATTATGCCCGTCGTACAACGGATTGTTTACGCCGCTTTTTTCACCGTGGCCAGGTAACGGTCAATAATGGCTTTGATCCCGGCATCCATGGGAATGGTTTCATCAATATGATACAATTTCCCCTGTTGCGAAACCAGCACCCACTTGCCGTTCCGTTTTTCAAATGTCAGGTCGATTTGGCCCAGATAAATATTTTCCTCACCGCCTGCCTGAACGATGGGAACACCGCCAGCCCGCCAAATGGGGCGTTCAATGACATAATGGTCATCTGCGCCGATAATCAGTGAAATTCCCTTCTCTGCCAGCTTCATATCCATTTTTACGTCTTCCGAAAGCCCCGCATGAGATAAAATGATCTGGATATCCGATTCCGCCTGCAGCTGTGGTAAAAGTTCCCTAGCCGTATCGACCGGGTCCTCTACCCGCTTATTCGCTCCCTGCGGATATTTTTTGACTTTCAGTGAGGACACGCCCAAAATTCCCACGTTCACACCCCCGACCCTTTTTACGGTATAGGGGCGCACACCGGCCAGATACTCTCCCGTATCGGTTTTGATATTCGAACATAATACCGGAAACTGCGACTGATCAATCAGCCGGTAGAGTTTTTCGTCCGCGACCGCCAATTCCGTTTCGCCTTTAAACTCGTTGTTGCCCAGTTCCCAGGCATCATAGCGCATCGCATTCATCGCCGCCATTTCCAGTTCACCGTAAAACACTTTGTGGTATGGCCCGCGGGTGTACAGATCACCGGCATCCAGCAGCAATACATTGGCGTTTTGTTCCCGGATTTTTTTAATTAACGTCGCTTTGCGCGCCAACGCATACGGCTCATGATCGTGGAAATCGTTGGTATGGATAATGGTGAGCTGAAAAGTCTGCGGTTTGTCCTGTGCCTGGACAGCCAGCTGCGGTACGGCCAAAAGCAGCGCCAAACAGAACATCGCCTGGAGCCAACAAGCGGTAAGTCGTTTCATCTTCTTCCTCCATCCGTCATTTTTTGTGGAACTGTCCCTTTTAGAATACCGGATTACAAAGAAATTTAGTTTATCGTTATGTTAAACCGCGGTAAAGTTTTGCAAGCGCCGGGCAATAGAGGTAAACCGGTAATGACGCAGAATATCCGCCAGCTTTGCCCGGTTGGCGCCCACATTATAGTAATGAATAAACGATTCTTTCAGCGGCAAATCCAAGTGCCGCTCGCTGCTGTCAATTTCACGGGGATGCAGATAAACGACAGCGCTTTCCCCTTTTTTATTGGCGGCCCGAATGGCCCGTTCAATGAAAAACCGGGGGAACAGCCGAAAGTAAAAGCCGCCGGAATAGCCCATGTTTTTTCCCAGAATTTTCGTCACCGACGTCGGTATCTCCCAAAGCTTCAATTCCCGTCCATTAATCCGGGGATGATGAATTTCGGTGGGCGCATCGGGAATCCCGTACAAAAAAGTTTTCACCGGAAAAATACTGGCATCATACTGCAGGCCCACCTCTTCCAATACCTCCAAATAATGCAGATTACTTTTCATAATCGACCAGGAGGGTGCTCGGTAACCTTGGACCCGCTTGCCGCTGATATCCTCCAGAATGCCCACAGACCGTTTCACATCTTGCCTAAACTCCGCCAACGTCTGGCGGTAGGCCAACTGGTGCCCGTAACCGTGGGAAGAGATCTCATGCCCGGCCCGGGCCACCGCCCGGACGACGTCGGGATAGTCCTCACCAACGGATCCCAAAACAAAAAACGTGGCCTGGCAGCCGGCATCGACGCACATTTGCAGCAAGACGTCCATATGTTCCCGGAATTTGGACCCCTTGCCGCGGTAATCATCAGGATTAATCTGATCATAGTTGGCATGAAACCATTCTTCCACATCAAAGGTCAGGATATTGCAGCCGTCAAACCCACTGGGCGCCGTGCTCATTTTTTTCTCCCTTTGATAGCAAAGGAGGTACAGAATAAATCTGACCATTGCGGCGCAGAACTTTCGTTTACAAACCGGAACGGATGGTACATCTTCTGAAAGCTTACCTGCCCTATTCCGTGGTGGGCAAACACTGCCGCCAGCTCATCCATGCCGTACATTCGGTCAAATTTGTGGCTTTGCTCAAACAATCCCAGGATTTTCCGCTGCAGCGAATGCTTGTGCAACGTCTGTACCAGCAACGTTCCGCCGGGTTTGGTCACCCGTGCCAGCTCGGCGATCACCGCCTGATATTGCTCAATCAGCTGAATCACGCCAATACAAACCACTACGTCAAAGCGGCCATCAACAAACTCCAGTGCCGTCAAATCCCCCGCCATGGTCTTTAAACCGCGCTTAGCCGCAAATTCCAGACTTTTCTCGGAAAAATCCACGCCATATACCGTATTGCTGCTGGTCAACGGCTCAGAAAATGCGCCGACCCCGCAGCCGGCGTCAAGAATTTCACAGTCCCGCAGGCCTCCCAGCCAGCGCAAAAGGTGGTTCCGCTGCATAAAAAAGCTGGCATCATCAAAATAGTCCGACGACTTCACCGAAGCACCATGCGTTTCGGCTTTACGGTCAAAGTATTGTTTCCATTCCGAATTACTCATTCATTCATCCTCCGGCATTAATTTACGGCATTACATAAGGGATCAGCCGCCGGCCCAGCCGGTCGGTGATCCAGGCCGGCAACCGTTTCCATATTTCCACCGCCGGCCGGAACCGCTCCCGGTCCGGCGGTCCCATGCGGTCACAGCCGCCGGTATACACCATATATTGCAACGGTATCGCTTGAGCGCCCCACTGTTCTTTATAACGATACGTTCCCGATCCAACCGGAGACCGGCCCAGATCCAGCCGTTCCAGCCCCTGGCGAATACCAAACCGCACCGCCTCCCAATACATAAAGTTGTTGAGATATTTGGCGTTGTATTCCACCCGGTTGGCGCCATAGGGATAATATAGCATCCGGTTGGCCGGACTGGTCAACAGCAGCATGCCGCCAATCACCCGTTTCGTTTTCCGGTCCAGCACCGTCAATAAATAGGTGTTGTCCGGCAAATAGGCAAAAAAAGCACGAAAAAAGGCAATATCCGGCGCCGGTGATCCCAACTGCTTCATCCGCTGCACATAAACCCGGTAAAAATCCTCCAGATGATCATTTTCAAAAGACACGGCAAAGTCATCATGTTTATAAGCCTTGCGTACATGATTGCGATTACTGCCGCTGGACAATGCCAGTATCTGGTCTTCATCAGCGGCCAACGGCAGTTCAAAGGTCACATTGTGCCGCTGCACCTGCCAGCCTTCCCATTCCGGGTCCTGATCCTTCAGACGGATTTCCAGATAATTCAGCCCCAGCTGCTGCCTCAATGTCAAAAGAGAAGCCGCGGCAAAGCGATATGACTCTTCACCGTCGGCACAAATGTCGGTATAGTTTACAAACGGCAAAGCCACCCCGGCCCGCCGCCCGCTCAAATTACGGCCCAGTACCAGCGGCAGCAGCACCCGTAAGCGTCCACTGTCATCCACCACTCCATGGTAACCGCAACGATAACCAAAGGAATGGAGCAACACCTGGCGGAATGCCGTTGTATGGAAGATCGTTCCCCGGGATATCGCCAGTTCATCCCAGGCTTCCCTCAGAGACTCGTCATACGGAACACAACGCAGCATGAAATCGCTATCCTTTCAGCCAGAAAAATACCCCCACCATGATAAAAGCGCATCCCACCCACTTTAACAGGCTGATGTGCTCCTGAAACACAAAAATAGATACCAGCACCAGCAATACATACTGGAAACTGGAGACAAAAGTCACGTAACTTAAATCGAACGCGGACAGGCAATACACCCACAGCAGCGCCGCCGCCGCGTACGAGGCAAAACCCAGCACAATCAGCGGCGATGTGGCGTACCCTATCACCATGCCCAGCATACCGCCGTCAAAATTAACCGACCGGCTGCCGATTTTTAACAACGTACTGGCCAGCACCGTCAAACTGACACTGCCAAACAAAATCAAATATTTTATCATCGTTCCAACCGGTTCACTTTCTTTTCCAGTTCTTCCAGTCTAAGCCGAGTCAGTCCCAATTCCTGGGTCAGCGCTTTGTTATGACGCTTCAGATCGGAAATAGCCACACTGACATTCAGCAACAACAGATAGGCACAGGCAATCAAAATCGCAAATAACGCCGAAGGCGCGTAGTCGACACCGATCAACGCAGAAAACCAGTCCATTAAATTATCGAATACCGACATCACCAAAATGAACGCCCCGATCAGCAGCCAGACCAGCGCGTATTTTTCTTTCAGCAGGCGCCCCCGGACCAACAAGCCCACCGACGTAAGCACAAACAGGCTAAATACCATACCCAGCAGATGGATTTTGTCAATATCGCCCACTCTGACCATCCCGTTAACACCGTGTCCGGGAGCAGGAAAACAGAATCGACAAGCTCACTTTCAGCATATAATAAGGACTTTTCCACGCGGTAATCGAAGACTCGCCGTGCTGGCGGGCCCGCATCTCCACGCCGGTTTCGGAAATATTAAGTCCCTGTTTTTTCAATAGCACAATGGCATCCGGTTCGGGATAATCGCTGGGATAGTGCCGGGCCAGCACGCCGATGCATTTTTTGTTGTACAGCCGGAAACCGGAAGTGCTGTCAGTAACCCGAATATGCAGCAGTACGAGGAACAACCAGTAGAAGAAACGGATCCCCAGCCGCCGGCAACAGGTGGTCTTAAAGGAATGAACGTTCAGGAAGCGTGAACCAATGACCATATCGCTGCCGGTTCGTTCCATCGCCAGCCGCAATTTCCTCACTTCCGCCGGAATATGCTGACCGTCACCGTCAATCTGCACCACGTAATCATACTGGTGAGCGCAAGCGTATTTGAAGCCGGTCTGAACCGCGCCGCCAATGCCCAGATTATACGGCAAATCCACCACCTGCGCTCCCGCCGCCCGGGCGCGTTCCGCCGTATTGTCGCCGGAACAGTCGTTGATCACCAAAATATCCGCGCCGGGTATATCCTTGCGGATATCGGCAATAACCCGCAGAATATTATGCTGTTCATTAAACGCCGGAACTACAATCAAAGTTCTTTCATTTCCCATTCATTTGCATCCCCAAACTTTTAATAACATTAGCCCGTTCCATAATCTTTCCGCGCCATAAGCGGCAATAATGGCAATAAAGGGAATGGCCGGCAGACGGTAACGGTACATGGCGTCAATAAACACCAACACGCAAAACGCCAGCACTCCGAAAACCACCAGCCAGAGAATTGAGGCCCGGGAAAATCGACCGTCGCGCATCGCCGCTACCGTTCCCACGCTAAACAGTCCAAAGGGAACCATGTTTTTCAGAAAGTGCAAAATACCCGTCAATTGATTCAGATCGGTGCTCCAAATCCAACTCCCCAAAAAAGCAATGGCCCGTTTGCCATACACAATCAGCACATGATGCCAGTTGTTGACAATATAACTTAATACCAGGCTGTCACAAATATTAATCTGATAATCGGACCGAAAGAAATAATCATGGGCGGTCGGTTTGTCATAAACCCAGCCTTTGGCATAAATATTATATAACACTTTTTTGGCATTGAACTGCAACGAAGCAAGCAACGGATCCAAATGATGGGCGTTGTAAAGATACACCCCGGCAACCGCTGCCACCGTCAGCAGTCCGCCCAACCAGAGGCGATATCGCTTTAGGTATCCCACCAAGAATCCGGCATCCACCCGCATCAGAACATATACCGCCATCATCGCCAGCATCACCAGACCAGTGGGCCGGAAAAACAGCAGAACCAGGGCCGCCACCCCAAATCCCACACGATATTTCCAGTCCGGCAACTCCACGGCCAGCAGCAGCCAGTACACACACAGCAACAGCAAGCTGGTAAAAAAGCTGTCCGATAATATATACATTGCCCATTGAGTGATTTCCCAGGACGCACAATAAAACAGTGAGGCCAGAACGGCAGTGGTTCGATTGAACAGCCGCTGGGCAATCCGGTACACTAAAATCACGCCAAGCCCCGCCGTCAGCGCCTGTAGAAAAATAACCGCCACCGGTTCCTTGAAAATAGCCAGCAACAGCGCCAACAGCAAATTATATCCCAGATACAGTACATCGTTCATGTCCAAACCATCGGAAAAATTTGCAATTACGGCATGCGCATAATTAAGATACCATTGACTGTCCTCTGAGTAAGGGAAGCCTTTGGGAGAGTAGAACAAATGAAAAAAATACCGCAATTCCTTGGCAAGCGTCAATAGTACCAACAGCACTAAAACAAGATCCCAGTCCTTAAGCTTTTGATATAGTCGGTGCACGTGCCTGTCCAGCTCCTAATGTCAGCGTAAGATTCCCGTTCGGCTTCTGCTTTAATATGGCAACAGAGACATAGACCGCCCCACCGGCATTCTATGTCTCATGATCTTTGTAAAGCAAGGAACCGGCCGGCTACGGCTGAAAAGGTCCCTCCGTCCGCCATACGAATATCATATAGGGTATATTGTATCACATTGTCATAAAAATTTCTAATTCATTTTGTTCTACCCCCGGCTTTCGCGAGGCAATCCGTTGTAAAGTCGCAGCAGTTGTCAGCTCCCTTTCACCGTTTATTCGCAACCCTATCCAGAGTTATTCTCGCTTCATTGGATAATTCCTTTTCCGCCGGGGGAAATAGCAGAAACAGGCAGCCACCTATGTTAACTGCCTGTTCCGGTTTATTGTTATTTACATCATCGGTGCCATTTTCAGCGCCGGATGTCCTTTTTCTTCCAGGAAGGGCAAAATCTCATCTTCGGCAATACCCACCGACTCATCGGCAATTTTATTAATGAAATCGGCTCCCAGTCCCATCGCCAGCGCCCGTTCCGTCAATTCATCCTTTAAATACTCTTTCAGTTCCTTAGGCATCCAGACAATCCGGCCCAGACCGCCGTCGGCCTGAATGAATTTGGGACTGACAATATAACGTCGGCCGATTCCCATGAAACCCGGTGTCTGCACGCCGCCACCGCAGGTGCCGGCCAGCGTGGAAAACGTCATGCCGCAGGGAGTATCCCCGGTATGTTCACGCGTCGTGATCATGATACCGTTGGTCATCGGCAGCACGGCCATAATCGCTTCAAAACAGCCGCAGGACGTCATCGGTTTATCCATTAACGTATACAGATTGACCTCCTCCAACGTCCGGTTGGAGGTACTGTACAAAAAGTCATTGAGGTTTTTCCACATGCCCTTTTCCTCGTTAATCACGTCACCCTTGGCAATGGGCTGATTCGGTCCGGTAGGTGTAATTTCGTTGGAAGCTTTGGCGTCCAGCCAGCTGACTGCTCCGCACAAACCCACCCGCTCCGGTGATACAATGCAAACATGATTGGGCGCAAAAGACTGGCACAGCGTGCAGGAATAAAAAGTATCTACCGACTCGTCCGTCAGCCCTTTCAGACGGGTATCCCGAACCAGATAGCGTTCACGGGCTATCTTGAGGTTTTCCTCCACGGCAGCGACATCAGTGATCAAGGTAACCTGTACCCGATCGACGATGGCTGGATAATCCGATTTGAATTTGGCGATCAACAGTTCGCCGTAGTGGCGGATTTTAAAGCCGGCCTCCCGTGCCCCCTTGCTGATCCGCAGCCAGGCCATGTCCCGCTGGGCCACATGCCATAACCCTTCACCATAATTGATGAAATAGTGTATCCGCCGTTCCAGGACTCCTTCAAAATCTTCCTGCATTTTCCGGCCGTAAATATCCACCATAATTCCCAGCGGGAAGATGCTTCCTTCCGGCATATCGTCAATTTCCGGTCCAATCACCGTGATTTTCCCGTCTTCCACCTGATCGGCGCCACACATCCGAACCAGTTCAAAGCCCGGTGCCCGGCCACCGCCGAACTCAACCCAGGCCTCTTTTTTCCGGATGGTTTCCCCTTCAAAGGCCGGGCCGACCGTAATCGGTACGGGAATATCAAGGATTTTCAGTTTAATGCCGCGCAACTCCAGCGCCAAACTAACGATCTTGTCATAATCCGGCTGTGCTTCCAATAGTGTCGGGATTTGCAGTTCCGGCGGCAAAGCCTGATCGGTAACAATCGGAAAACCCATGAACAGCGCGCCGGCGCCAATGGCCACCGTCACAGCGTCAATTTCTCCCAGTACGATGACAAATGCCGGCACCCGGCGTTTTTGATAATCTGTCATCTGTTCCCTGGCCCCTTTGGGTACGTTGCCAAATGCCAGACCGGCCCGGGCGGCAAAATTCACTGCATGAATAATCTGAGTGAATTTCCCCAGTGGGAAAGTGATATAATCAGCGCCCACTTTGATATTTTCTTCCATGCACTGTTCAATAATATCGTTGACCAGCATGACTAAAATCCCTTTGGACTGCAGGTCCTTAATCAATTTGGCGCCGGCGGCGCTGTCTTTGGCCTTACCGGTAACCACCGCCACACCGGGAATGGTGCCGTCCACCAGCGGCACGCCGAATTTCCGCAAAATCGGATCGGGCAAAAATCCGGTATAAGGTGCTGCATCCGGCTTGGCATCGCCCACATAGCGCAACGCTTCTATAATTTCTCCGGCATACAGCGTGGCCTCACCGGCCAGCAGCGCATTCCCCAGTTCCGGTTCCGGTTTCAGATTATTTTCCCTGATCCGCTTCAGTACCGGCACCAGATCTCCCAGTGTTAGAATTTCATCGCCGCCCAATGCGGTGATAATCGGCAGTTTGTAGGCTGTATCGGGATATTTGACCGCCGCCTCCGCACCGTGCGCGGCAATCGCGTCATTCAGCATATTCTCGGCCACGCCGACTGCAGTGGTCGCCCCCTGAAAAGCCAGTTCACAAATCTGTTTCGACATGAATAATCCCCCTTATAGAGTTGTTGCGGGTCACAACGGCAACCATGTCCAACCGCCGCCCGTATCAGCACTTTATCCTTCGCCATTGTAACAAAAAAAAAGAAAGCCAGCTGTCAGCTGGCAGACACTGGTGAAAAAATTAACAACTTCTTTTTTTCCGCTGCTTCATACGTCTGTCTCATCGCCATCCCGGGCCCGGGCAGCAATCAGATTCAAGTTATTCACAGTGATGGTATCTTTATTAACCGAAATAACGCCTTCTTTTTGCAGATTGTTTAAAAATGCATTAACCGTCTGGCGGGTACTGCCGACCATCGTACCGATCTGTTGATGGTTCAGTCCCAGCTTGATCCGGGCCGATTCACCGTCCGGCAACGCAGCCTGCTGAATCCGGCAATATAAAAACTCGTACAGCCGCTTGTTGGCCTCTTTAAATACCAGACTTTCAATAATATTCATTGAGTTTTTCAGCGCATCACCCAGCACCGCGATCACATTGGCCGCAAAGGCGGGGACTTCCGCCAACAGCTTGCGGAAAACTTCCACCGGAATCAGACACACTTCACTCTCGGTCAACGCCTGTGCGGATGCCCGCGTATGACCACTGTACACATCGCCGTCTCCCAACAGCACTAAGGTAAACTCTTTGCCGTTGGGATAACTTAAGTACACGCGGATTTGCCCGGAAATCACCAGATAAATATATTCCACACGCTCATCCTGGACAAATACTTCTTCTTTCTTTCCGTACCGCCGGGTCACGCACTGATTAAAATAACGGACCGTGATATCTTCCGGCAAACGGCTGAACAACGGCATCCTGCGCAAATCATCGGATATTTTCAACACCGCACCCCAATCTGTCCTTAGCCCAATTTAGCGGCCGTTTCCACCGGCTGTCCCACGGCAATACAGACGCTTAATTTCTATATTATAAAAAATTTCTGCCGGAAACGCCAGCACTTCGGATGAATTTTGTCGATTCAATCCTATTACTGTCAGACCCGGCAAAGGTTGGCCGCCGAAGATATTATAAAAATCTGTACTCGCCCCAAATAGCTCAGAAAAAACACTTATCCCCTATATACGCTCCTATTTCTTCTTGTTGTAAATTTAGGAAGTTACCCTTTCGGCAACATCCACGAAGGCTGTGAAAAACATATAGGGTTACGTTGCTGCAATTGGTACGACAGGTTGCCTTAATCCACTGAGTTCTTTATGCTGTGGAAAATGGCTGGCCATGCGCTCCCTATAGAGTCACTGATTATACAGGAACCTTTATATATGTATTATTGTAGCCCATAACGCTTAACCGGTTAATCCGGTCATCCTGTTCCATTTTCAGGGCCACCGGCGCGCCGCTATCGTCACGCAAACGGATTTTTATGTAGCCGTCATATATCAGCGCCATGATATCAATCGTTTTTTTTGAATTCTTTTCTGTTTCCACGATGTTCATGAGGGTTTGATAAACTAATCCCTTCACATCGGCAACCACCGGCTGCGAGACTTGCTGGTCCGCAAAAAACTTACCGATCATTTCAGTATATCCCGCTACATCTTCTTTTGTTGCGTAAATCGAATTGCCCATCACATAATCCGGCCGCACTTCATGGATAAACACGCCGCAATACTTGCCGTCGGATTTTTTGCCAATGTATTTGGCGGTGGAAATAATTAAGATCAGTAACACCACCGATGCCGCAACGGTATGGCTCCATACCCCGACAGATCCAAACCCGTAGCCAAGGAGATACACGAAGATGATCAAAAAGATCTCCGTTCCCGCACTGATGGCAATGGCGAATAATTTACGGGAGGTAGTCTGCATGTAGGTCATTATAAGGTAATTAAAACTAGCCCCCAGCAGGCCTATGGCGTAAATTCGCAGCGCTGTGATCCCTGTCGCCATATCGCCCATATCCTTTACACCAAAAAAGGCCAATAAGTTTTGCGGAAAAATTTCAATGAGGACAACACTTGCGACTACAAATCCCATAACCATTTTAGTAATCCGCATAGCCACCTGATGCATCGACCACCAATCCCGTTCGCCAAAGAGGGCGCCCACTATGGGCACCATCGTGCTCAACGCAGCATAACGGAAAGAGGAAACAAAAATGGCGATGGAAGAGCAGACCGTGTTGACAATGATCCCGCTCTTACCCGCAACATCCAAAATCACCACATTGATGCAAAAGGTGGTCACCGCGCCTAAGCCCTGCCCCAAAGCCGAAGGAAGACCGGTAATAATAATCGCACCTAGCCGCAAAAAATCCTTTACCGCCAATGGCACAAAGCAAAGGGTTCGGTTTTTTCGCAAAAACAGATACGGTACCAGCAACAAAAATCCGACAACAAAACCCGTAATGGTCCCGTAAGCAGCTCCGACAATTCCCAATTGCAAAGGGCCCATGTAGAGAACTTTACTGATAACGCCCACCACATTAATAAAAACCATGATTCCGGCAGCAAGTTTTGGCAAAGCATCTACCTTGACAAAGTAGGTCATGCTTGTAACGCCGATCAACAGCGGCGCGGCCACAAACATCATACGGACATATTGCGCCAGCAATCGTTCCATATCGATATCTCCGCCGCTTAAAGCTGCCGCAACCCGCCCGCTTGCACTAAGGCCTCCAAACATAATAACAAGACTGACCGCTATAATTGTAATTATCGTTAGCGAAAACAGCCTATCCGCCTCTGATTTATTGCCCGCGCCTTTTGCGGCTGAAACCAATACTTCACCGCCGGTTCCCAGCAGCATATACACCATATTAAATACCATCGTCAAAGGCAATGCCAAATTCACCGCTCCCATAGCAATAGGCCCCAGCATCTGACCAACGATGGCAATATCCAGGAACATACTCGCCGTAATGGATAGAGCGGTCAATAATCCCGGAAAGTAGAATGCGTTAACCCTTGAATTTATCAGTCTGCCTTTATAGTCATACATACCAATTCCTCCGTTTGCGTAAAATAAAATCTGTCGTTATTTTAAAAGAGTGCTTTTATTTCCCGGCCTTTTGTTTAACGTCCAGCTCGATAATCTCACTAACGGCCATAGATATTCCGCCGGGCCAGTGCAGCGCTTTGCCGTCGGTCTGTACTGCACAGAAAGATTGCTCGTTGCGCAGACTGGAAAAACGGACGGTTTGCAGTTTTTCTTTCATAGCCAGCGTTACTGACTGGTTGTTGTCAAAAGAGACGGTAATGCGATAATGAGCCATGGGTACCACCTTACTAATTTTCATGAGTGCGCTTCCTTTCCAACTTTTTGTTTTCCAGAGAGGGTTTCGCATAAAAAACCCATCCGTCCTTATCATAAAGGGGATGGGTTGCTAAAGCTATTCTCCTAAAGTATAGTCTTTAACCATTTAGTCCGTTTTTTTTAGCAGCATGCGGGTCAGCATCGTCCGCCCGTTAATACTTAATTTGGCATAGGTGTTTTGTAGCGTCTTTTTGACGGTGCTTTCTTCGATGAACAATGCTTGGGCAATGGCTTTGTTGGACATTCCGCCGGCGACCAGTTCGGCGACTTCCCGTTCACGCGATGTGAGGCTTGCCAAGGCATCGCTTAGCACGGTCCGTATAGCGGCTAATTTGGGGACGAGGACGGCATGCGTTCCTTTTATGTTTGCGATGAATGACGCATACGAATCTTCTTTTTCAAACTCTCCAAAAAGGGGCAGAAGTTCTTCAGCATTTTCCACAAAGGGCATGATAAGTTGATCAGGAGCGGCTATCGCGATAGCCTGGCGGAGCGCTTCATGCGCTTCCGTCAGTCGCTGCAAACGGCAGTAAGCCACAGCCGCATATATATAAATGTAGACTTGGCTGAGCAGGTTGGGGAAAATCCCAGCAAGCGTGAAAAACTGACCGGACAGACCCAGCAGCTTCACGTATTGTCCACTTAACAGCAGCGATTTGCCGTAGATGATGTTGAAAAAAGCATGGCTGAGAAAATACAGCGGACTTTCTTGCAATCTGCCTTCTGCAATCCAGACGGGAATTTTATCCGGCTGATTGAGCTGCGCGTAAATAAACCCCTCGCACATCTCTAACGCATAGACGGTTTGATACTGCCCGTATTGTTCGATCTCTTCGCGCATTTGCCGCAGCAGCTGTTGTACTGCCGGCAGATTGCCCTCAATAACGGCCAGCCGTATCTGCAAAAACAGAACACACAGCAAGATGGCAATCTGTCGGTTGGCGCGCGCCGGCTGCTCAGCTTTATGAATCGTAATCCCGGCGTTTTCGAAGTCTCCCCGGTAAAAATGAAGTTCTGCTTGCATGACGTATTCGGCACCGGCGCCGTGATTGGCGGTTATCAGGCAATAGCGCGGCATGAATTGGGTCAGTAGGTTTGCCGTTTGCTGCGCCGCACCGCTTTGACGATAAAACATATACAGAACCGAGGACGCGCCGAAGGTAAAGAAGTTTTGGTGGTTAAAAAGTCGGGAAGGTCCGTTCAGCAGTGCGTAAGCTCTAGTTTGATGCTCGACCATTCCTTGCAAATCATTGTATTTCGAAAAGCTTTTGATGAGTTCAAGTTCACCTAATAAATGTTTTTTTATTTTTTCGTCGCAAATTACTTCAATATATTCCCCGGCTTTTTGGCATGCTTCGGGGTATTTCTCTATTTCATTTAACACAAATAGTTTTCTGGCATAAACTAGGCACGCAGTCGGATTTTTTCTTCGCGTTTTCTCCGGACAGTCGGAAAAATATTGCAGGATTCGATCCTTGTATTCCGGGGTGGTGTTATGTCCGTTGTCTTTTTCGAATGCCGATAACAGTTCATCAAAAGCGCGGGCTTGATAAAAACATGCCATAGCAATGACATAGTCTCCGCTATTTATATACCAGTTGCCGGCCATTCGCTGAATTTCCCGCTGGCGTTCTTCTCCCTGCCGTGCTAGCTGTTCCCGCAGGTACAAGGTGAAAATATTGTGCACGTGGTAGGTTTGATTATAGTAGTCGAATTTGATAAAGGCGTTGTGCTTCATGAGATACCGCACTAACATTTCAGCATTGCCCTGCGGCCACATTGCCTCAGCCTGTTTCAAAGTGAAACTGTCGAAAATACAGAGAGTCATTAAAAACTTTTTTACCTTCACCGGATACTGACGGTAAACGGTTTTCTCGATCAGCTCAGGCAAGCTAGACTGTCTGTCGATTTTTCGCTCGTGCTCAAAGTTCAGCAAGCTGAGGTACAGAGCGCTGACCCAGCCTTCGGTGTAAACGTACAATTCGGCTGTTTCACTGGCAGTGAGCCGTATGCCGCAGAGCTTGTAGTAAGCGATAATTTCATCGGGTGTAAATTCAAAGCTGCTTTTGCCAATAACCTGACAAAATCCTTTCAGAGCCAATTCTGTTGTGTTTTCGCCGAACATTGACCGGGAAACGATAACGATATGCAGGTTAGAGGGGGCAGTTTTGACCAGCCGCTCGATAAATAGATCGACAGGATGAGCGGATAGCAAGTGATAATCATCAAATACGAGACATGTTTTTGCAGGAAAATCAATATTTTCAAGCAGTTCTATGGCCGTATCCATAAAAACGCTGTCGGTCGGAGCACCTAGTTCGGTGAGCGTGGCGGCACAATGCGCATCTATCGACTTCAGCAGGCGGCAAAACCCCTGCCAAAAGCCGTTGATCGACGAGTCCGCTAAAGTCCACCACAACACTTGCGCGCCGCTTGTTTTTAGGAACTCTTTGACGGCGGTGGTTTTTCCATAGCCCATCGGTGCTTCCACCACGGTTAACGGATAGACCCAAATTTTTTCCAGGGCTTGAGAGAGCGGTTTGCGTTTGTAAATAATTCTAGTGGAATTAACGTGCATTATATGCCTCCGAAATTCGCGGGTTCATTCCATGCGTTCATTACTCATTTTCGCTATCTCCAGCGGATTTCTGCTGGGCAATATACCCGGGGTGGGTACTTTTTATGATTTTGTCAAACGCCTCGGGCTGTATTCTTCAAGCAGTCCCTGAAAAACAGAAACCATTAGCCCTTGCATTCATTACTCTTCCCTTAGACCCATACAGACAAATTCCTCTATTTTACATTAATAGAGTCTGCGCTTACGCAAGCCAAAGAATGTTCTGGGAGAAAAATCATTCTTTGATTCTTCGAAAAGGTAGCCCGTCAAAAAAAGATTAGCGGACGAAAAAAATACGGATTATTTTCAAAAAAACATCCGCATTTAATACTTTAAGGAAAGGTTTATGAAAAGCACATAAAAAGCGTCGTGATTTCTTTTATAGATTCTGCTTGGTGAAGCCAAGCCATGGATGGCCTTAATCCGCTTTCTATAGTCTACCATAACATTCCAAAACATACTACCCAAAGAACATCGGAGCGAAGTTTACCTCAAATTTCAAGTAAATGGAAGGGATGAGACACCAGCTCAGAAAAAATGGTTCTGCGCCAAGCAAAGATACAGACAAAAGACCGCCAATAGTTTGCGATGGTCTTTTGTCCATAATGCCAAAGCGATCCTATGTAGTTTGGGGATTATTAGCCGGCTTCCGCCATCCGCTGCAGTTCCTCACCCACTTTTTGCAGCTCTGACACCATTCCGGTAATAGACTGGGTGGATTGACTTTGCTCTACCGTAATTCCCGCCGTTTGTTGCGCGTTGTTAATCATAGTTTCCATCGATTTTTTCAGTTGCAGCAGCATGGCGTTGATATCTTCCACCGACTGGCTGCTTTGTACCGAAAGTTTACGAACCTCTTCCGCCACCACGCTAAAGCCCCGCCCGTGCTCACCGGCCCGCGCCGCTTCAATAGCGGCGTTCAAACCTAGCAGATTCGTCTGACTGGCAATCTGTTGGATAGCGTGAGTAATTTCCCCGGTGTTATTTAAGTCTGTCGAGGCCAGGGCACACAGTTTTGCTACCTCCTGCATCATCGCCGCCAGTTCTTGCTGAGAAGCATTCAGCTTTTCTACCGTGGCGGCAATGCCGGAAATCGAATCACTGACCCGATTAGACTGCTGCCGCAGTTGTTCCTTGTTTTGTGTATTGGCCAGTTCTAACCGTACCAGACCGGCTGCCACCTTTACCACTCCCCGGATCACATCCGGATCTCCTGATATGCCAAAAGTGCCAATCCTGTTTCCTTCAAAATCAATGGGTGCGTTGACGCCGGCCTTGACCGCCCCGCCGGAGGCTTCTTCTTCTGCCTTACTGATCATCAGTTCTGCTAGGTGTTCCTTGAGAATTCGTTGCGACCCACTGTGAGTATTACCCACCCGCGACGCAATTTTCGCCGCAATAATCCGTCCCTGGCCGTCACAAATAATGGATTGATACCCGGTGGCTTCGAAAATAAAATCAATAATCCGGTTGGCAATGTTCAAGTCCATCTACACACCTCTTTCCGTAAAAGCGCAATTCTGTCTGCACCCGTTATCACATATTATAT
>DATMYQ010000054.1:0-8396 GCA_035560935.1 Patescibacteria group bacterium
GTCGCAGGATAAAACACAAAATCAACTGTTCTTCGGTAATGTTCAACCAACGGAGCTGGTGCGCCAGTATGGCAGTCCGCTGTATGTTTACAATGAGGAGACTTTGCGGCGACGCTGCCGGGAGATCAGAAATTTGCTGACCTATCCGCGGTTTGTGGTAAATTATTCGGCGAAGGCCAACAGCAATCTGGAATTGCTGAAAATACTGCATCAGGAAGGCGTTCAGGTGGATGCCATGTCGCCGGGAGAAATCCAGGTGGAATTAGCGGCGGGTTTTGCCGCGGATGAGATTTTGTACATTGGCAATAATGTTTCGGCGGCAGAAATGGAATATGCCATAAAAAGAGGTGTTCTGGTCAGCGTTGATTCGCTGTCGCAGTTGGAAATGTACGGACAACTGAATCCCGGCGGCCGGGTGGCGGTTCGCTTCAACCCCGGCATGGGGGCCGGTCATCACGAAAAAGTGGTTACAGCCGGGCAGAAGACGAAATTCGGCGTGGAGGATAAGCAGGTTACGGCGGTGCAGGAACTGGCGAAGCAGTATCAATTGGTGATAGTGGGCATCAACCAGCATATTGGATCACTGTTTCTGGACGGGGCAGTTTATCTGGAAGCCGCCCGGGCATTGCTGACGATTGCCGGAAGGTTCCCGACACTGGAGTTTGTGGATTTTGGCGGTGGTTTTGGAATTCCCTATCAGCGTGACTCCGGAGAAACGCGGCTGGATTTGGAATCCTTGGGACGGCGCATGGATGCGTTGCTGACCGATTGGGCGGCGACAAGGGAACATCCGATCACCTTCAAGGTGGAGCCGGGTCGTTATCTGGTGGCAGAATGCGGCGTGCTGCTGGGGTCGGTACACAGTATCAAAGAAAATTATGGTGTGAAATACGTGGGCACCGATCTGGGATTCAATGTATTGATGCGGCCGATTCTTTATGATTCCTATCATGAAGTGGAGGTGTATCCGGCGGACGGTGAAACGCGAACCCTTCGGGAAACTGTTACGGTAGTCGGTAATATTTGTGAAACCGGTGACATCATTGCGCGGGGAAGGGAATTGCCGGAAATCCGCCGGGGAGACGTGCTGGGAGTGCTGGACGCGGGGGCGTACGGGTATGTGATGAGTTCCAATTACAATAACCGCTTGCGGCCCGCCGAAGTACTGCTGACGGCAGATGGTAGCCATCGATTGATTCGCCGCCGGGAAACCATGGAGGATTTGATACGCACTTTTACACTGTAGGAGAAACGGAACCGGGAACGTAGATTCGTTTGGGAAAACGGTGTATAATAACAGCAACGGGGCCGCAGGATGCCCGGTTTTAGCATTACACGGGAGGGATTGCATGTCGCTGATTCAGGGAATGTTGGAAGAGGAATATCAAAAGTGGGCCCGGCAGTTAATCGATTACCTGCGGGGACCGGCCAGCCACAAGCAACAGCGGGCGATGGCCACGCTGCGGGAAGATATGGCCTTTGTCGAAGCCGCCTTTATTGCCAATCAGGTGGAATTGCCGAATTCCTGGGGCTGTGACTCCCGGACGGAGATTATTTACGGCTATCCGGCGGTATACCGGGAGGAAGACGAGAACATTCTTTTTTCTTTTTATGACTGGGCGCAGTGCCAGGGCCGGGCTGACAACTGGCAGCAGGCGGAAAAACTGGCGGCGGCGTCTTTGTTGGAGGCGATAACAGCGTTGGTGTGCGCCGGTAGCCTGCCGCCGGAACCGACGGGGCTGGATGCTGTGAAAGCGGCGGTATCGCCGGCGTGGCGAGTCCGTATCGTGACAGTGGGAAAACCGTATACGGTGCTGATGGAACCGGTTGGTTCAGACGTGACGGTGCGTTTGCCGGAACTGCCCGGTTGCCGCGCGCAGGGGAACCATGAAAACGAGGCACGGGCAGCGCTGGCCACGGCTAAAGCGGATTGGCTGGAACGGCTGTTTCGCGAGCGGAGTACGAAACGCCAAACGGCGGTGGCAACGAATCTGCCCTGGTCGCTCCGGGTGTGAGAAGGGAGGCGTGCAATGAAATATTCCGCTTTTTATCTTTCCACGCTGGTATTCTGCGCTGTGGTCGCCTATTTTCAATGGACTGGGAAGGCGTCGGCGCTACCAAACGCGGAAGCTGCTTCTATCGTGGAACTGGGGTTGGTTATTGCCGGAGTCACCGGTTGTGCGGTGCTGTTTTATTATATTAACAGTCGCAAACAGCGGTAAGAAACTGGAAATTACCACCCGGTCTGCGAATTTTTGGGGAGGAAAAGATTTGCAGATCGCGAATAAATAACATAAGAATAGCAGCAGCCCTGATTTCCCGGGTAGGGGAGGGGGCGGACTGCAATGTTTTGAGTCAGTAAAGGGATGTGTTTTCTTTTATGATGGGGAATTGCGAAAGAATTGCCTGCAATCATTAGAACCGACCTCCCTTGTACTGGCTTTTCTTTTATTTAACAGAGTTGGTGGCGAAACATGAGAAGGTTGGCGGCAAGGAAACGGGGGAGCTGGCGATGAAGGAAGAAAAAAAAGCCGGGGCCAATGGAGACGTTCTGCAGCTGATATTCCAAGATACTGTCACGCCGGCGCTGATTTGGCAGCGACAGGGAAAAGATTTTGTCCTTTTGGAATGGAACGCGGCGGGCACTGCTTTTGTCGGCATGGAAAAAGGGGCAGGTGCGCCGCCGCGCAGTTCACTGTTCTATCAGGACTGTCCCCATATGCGGGAACGTCTGGAGGAATGCCTGAAACAGCGCCGCACACTGGAAACGGAAACCGGTTGCCGGTTTGGCGCGTTGTCGGAAGAACGCTGTTATCGGCAACGTTGTTCCTTTATTCCACCGGATATGGTGCTGGTTCAGATGCAGAATTGGGAACGGGAGTGGGTGGCGGTAAGGGCTTGTGCGGCCAAGGAAGAATTGCTGAAATTGTTGTCCGTTGTTACTGACGTGGCGTTGATACTGGATCAGGATGGACGCTACTTGCAGGTCATCCCCACCAATCCGGAGAAACTGTATAGAGTACCGGAGGACTTGGTCGGACGAACGGTACATGAAATTTTTCCGGCAGAGCAGGCGGACTGGTTTCGGCAACAGATTCGTCAGGCACTGCAACAAGGAAAGACATTGCCGGTGGAATATCGTCTGGAAATTAACGGTCAAGAGGTATGGTTTACGGCAAACATATCACCGCTGGGAAAAGATCGCGTGTTTTGGGTGGCCCGGGATACCACCCGGCAGGAAGTGGCAGAAAAGCAACTGCAATTGGCGCTGCTTAGTCTGGAGCAGACCCCGGATTGTATCATTTGGATGGATTTGTACGGCAATGTTTTTTACGCCAATCCCAAAATGTGCGACGAACTGGGATATCGTCGGGAGGAATTGTGCCGGATGAAAGTGTCCGACTTTGATCCTCAACACCCGCCGGAGGTTTGGGGGCCGGAGGGTGTGCTCTGGCGTGAACGCAAAGAACGGATGGGTCGGTATATGGAAACACAATACCGGCGTAAAGACGGGACATTGATTCCCGTGGAAGTGATGGCGACAGAGTTTTTTTATCGGGATCAGTGCTACATTACCACCATCGCGCGCAACATTTCCCGGCGACAGGAAGCGGAACGGGAAATGCAGGAAGCCCGAGAACGGCTGGAAGAAAAAGTGCGGGATCGAACCCGCGAATTGTCTGTGGCCAATCAGGAATTGTCGCAGCGGATCGAAGAACTGCAGAATATGCAGACCTATCTGGTGCACCTGGGGAAACTGGCGGATCTGGGGACACTGGTGGCGGGTGTAGCTCACGAAATTAACACGCCGGTGGGGATTGGCGTTACGGCGGCTTCTCATTTAACAGCGGTGGTGAAAAAGTTTAACCGTGCCTATGAGCAGGGAAATTTACGGCGGCAGGATTTGGATGAATTCATTGAGGATTTACGGGAAGCGGTGACGATTCTGACTTCCAATCTGGAAAAAGCGGCCCGCCTGATCCGCAGCTTCAAGCAACTGTCCGCCAGCCCGGCCGGTGAAGAAAAACAGGAGTTTTTGGTGCTGGCTCACCTGAATGATTTGCTGCTGAGTATTCAGCCAAAGTTGAAAATGACCAAGCTGCAGGTGCAGATGGACTGCAGTGCGGATTTGAAGTTAAACAGTTACCCCGGTGCGTTTTCCCAGATA
This sequence comes from Patescibacteria group bacterium, assembly GCA_035560935.1. GTDB lineage: Bacteria > Bacillota > Negativicutes > Sporomusales > Sporomusaceae > DATMYQ01. The sequence continues at coordinate 4,169 of DATMYQ010000054.1, forward strand.
GTAACCAATCTGATACTGAATTCTGCCATGCATGGCTACGACGCAGCCGAGTCGGGTCGTATCCATATTCAGGCGGAACGGCAGAATGAATTGTTCATTCTGACCTATACTGACGATGGACAGGGGATTTCACTGGAAATTCAGGATAAGATTTTTGAACCGTTTTTTACCACCAGTGCGGCAGCCGGTGGAACCGGTTTAGGGTTGTTTATTGTGCACAATATTGTGGTGAAACAACTGCAGGGTCAGGTAGAATGCAGTAGTTTGCCCGGACAGGGGGTCCGGTTTGTATTGTCTTTTCCCGGATGAAAGCCAGGAAAGGGGAAGTCAGGGCGACATTGTTGACCTTTGGAAAGGATGATATAATGAAGCATATTGAATAATAAAAAAGGAGCAGGGGACATGAATACGGAAATGAATGGAATGAAACCGTTGCGCTATAGTGTTGTTGCCACCTTTTTGGTGTTGTTGCTGCTATGGGGTAGTTTGGCGGCGGTGGCGGCGCCGGTTGCAACGGATGAAAAACCGGACGCACCAACGAACGCGGTCAGCCTTAATGACTCATTTGCTGATAGTGTAAACGGAAAAGAAAATTTGCTGAAAGCATATTCTATCCACGAAATCAGCCGGTATCTGGCACAAATGGAACCGGCGGATGCCGTGGCGGCTCTGAAAGTATTTCGGGTAATGCAATTGTTGAAAAGTAAGTATGTGGGTGATGTAACCACGGCGGCTTTGCTGACCGGAGCCTTAAAAGGTACAGTGAACGCACTGGACGATCCGTATTCGGTATATATGGATCCGAAAATGTACAAAGATCTGATGGTCAGTACCAAAGGCTCTTTCGGCGGTGTTGGCCTGGTACTGGGCATGAAGGAGAAAATGCTGACGGTGGTGGCGCCGATTGAGGGTACACCGGGGGAAAAAGCCGGCATTAAGAGCGGCGACCAGATTCTCCGGATTGATGACAAAGAGACCAAGGACCTTTCTCTGGATGAAGCGGTTGGTATGATCCGTGGTACGGAAGGGACCCAAGTGATATTGAATATCCGGCGGGGAGCCGCCGGTTCCCAGAATTATACGCTGACCCGGACCAATATACAGATTAAAACCGTTGGCGGCAAAATGCTGGATAATGGAATCGGATATATTCGCCTGAGTATGTTTAGCGAAACCACCGACCGTGAATTGCAGGCAAAACTGACGGAACTGGAAGGTAAGGGACTGAAAGCGGTCGTCCTGGATTTGCGGAATAATCCCGGAGGATTACTGGAAGAGGGAATCAAAGTGGCAAGGTTTTTTGTTCCCAAAGGTCCGGTGGTTTCCGTAGTGCGCAAGGACGGGAGCCGGGAAACCAGTTATTCGGAACTGGAAAAGTCCCGTTGGCCGTTGGCGGTATTGATCAACGGCGGCAGCGCCAGCGCTTCGGAGATTGTGGCGGGAGCGATACAGGACACCGGCGCCGGAACTCTGATTGGCACCAAATCCTTTGGTAAGGGCTCGGTACAGACGGTGGTGCAGATTGATCAGGAGTCGGCGGTCAAATTCACCATCGCCAAGTATTATACACCGAAAGATCGTTCGATACATGGTATTGGCATTGAACCGGACATTGTCGTTGAATTGCCGGAAATCAAGGATACCGGCAAGGATGCGGAACAAGAGCAAAAAAATGATACCAAAAAAGACCCGCAATTAGAAAAGGCTGTGGAGGTCTTGAAACAAAAAATACAGTAAGCAGCAATGAAGCGGCGTTTCTCGGACAAAACGGGAAACGCCGTTTTTTGCAGAGTACCATTGACGGAACTTTGCAAAAATATTGTTCATAAGGCAGTGGAAAAGGGAAAAAAGTAGTGGGGGATACATTTTTACAAGACGTTACTGATTATAATAAGGGTAAATCCCCGTAAGTGAAGGGCAGGAATAAAAGCTATGTATCAAGATTTATTTGATGTGGACAAGCAGGCGGCGATGCGCAAATATTTCCTGACTGAACTCGCCGCGGCCGGGGTGATCAAATCTTTCCACCGGCGGCAGTTAGTGGACGAACCGCTGCAGCATCCGGGAATGGGTATCGTACTTCGGGGCAAAGTTGTCAAAAGCATTGTCAGCAGCGGTGGACAGGAAAAAATGCTGTATATTTTACGACCGGGCGAAATTTTTGGCGAAATGGCATTTTTTGCCGGTGGGTTTTTAAACTATTTAGTCCGGGTAAAGGAGGATACCGAAATATCATTTATCAGCAGGGATTTGTTGCAGGAGACGCTGGCGGGACGACCGGATGTCCACTCTTGCCTGATCAACAGTATTACCCGTAAGTATCGAATCATTTTGCTGCAACTGACCAATAATACCTTTAATGATTCCATTGGGCGAGTGGCTGATGCGTTGCTGCGTCTGGCCGCTTGCGCTGACCCGCTGGAGGTGGGTGAGCACAACAATATTATCTCTACCGTTTTTACTCAAAATGAATTGGCTCACAACGTGGGTTGTTCGCGGATTACCGTTTCACGGATTCTCCAGCGGCTGCGTCGGGAAAATTTGATCAGCATTCGTAATAAACGGATTGTGATTGAGGATCTGGAGGGATTGGCCGGTTATACCGACCGGGTTCAATAAAAAGGAGGGATTGGGTTTGATCAAACTGATTGGAGTTTTCATTGTTGTGGTGGGCCTGATGTTACGGTTTAATCCGCTGCTGGTGGTTATTGCCGCCGGGTTTGCCACTGGGCTGGTCGCCGGTATGACGCCGCTGGAAATTTTGGATGCCATCGGCAAGGCTTTCGTCACCAACCGTTATATGTCGCTGTTTATTCTGGTGCTACCGGTGGTAGGCGTGTTGGAACGCTATGGTTTGAAAGAACGGGCGGAAATTATTATCCGGGAAATGCGGGCCGCCACCGCCGGCCGTATTATGTTGAGCTATATGCTGATGCGCCAGTTGACCAGTGCGTTTGGTTTACAGGTGGGCGGTCATCCCAGCTTTATCCGGCCACTGATTTCACCGATGGCAGAGGCGGCAGCGCTGAAAGGCCGACCCGCTTCTCAGGACACGCTGGATCGCATCCGCGCCATGGCCGCATCGGCGGAAAATTATGGTAATTTTTTCTCGCAGCTGATTTTTATCGCGGCGGGTGGCTTGTTGCTGATCAAAGGAGTGCTGGACCAAGCCGGCTATAAAGTGGATTTGCTGGTTATGGCCCAATATGCCATTCCTACCGGTGTGATTGCTCTGTTGTTGGCAGCCGTGGCGTTCTCACTGTTTGACCGGCGGGTGGAAAAAATGATCAAAGGGGATGAAGCGACGGGAATCATTGTGGGAAAGGACGGTGACGCCTGATGTTGACGCTGGATCATGTATACTACGTTATCGGGGCCTTCATGATGATATTCACTCTGTACACTCTACTGGACAAAGATCATCAGCACCGTTGGGGAACGGCGCTGTTCTGGTTTCTTTACGGACTGACCTTTTTGCTGGGCGGGGTATTGCCGTCCGCTGTCACCGGCGTAATGGTAGTGGTCATGACAGCCATTGTCGGCTTTAAACAGCTGGGAACCGGAAATTACCATGAGGCGTCCCGGTCGGTTCGGATGGACATGGCCCGTAAGTTTGGCAACAAGATTTTTGTGCCGGCGCTGATGGTGGGAATTGTAACCTTTTTGATCGCCAAATTTACTTCTCTGGGCGCGCTGGTAGGTCTGGGAATTGGTTCCCTGATTGCGCTAGCGCTGGCGATGATATTGACCCGGGAGAAACCGGGACAGACCTTTAACGAAGGCCGGCGTCTGCTCGATGCGATTGGCTGGGCCGCTATCCTGTCGCAGTTTCTGGCAGCTCTGGGTTTCCTGTTTGACAAAGCCGGCGTCGGTAAGGTGGTGGCAGGCATGGTGTCCAGCGTGGTTCCGTCCGATAGTGCGCTGGCAGCTGTTGTGGCTTACTGCTTTGGCATGATGCTGTTCACGATGATTATGGGCAATGCGTTTGCGGCGTTCGCGGTGATCACCACCGGAATCGGGCTGCCGCTGGTAATTAAAGTGCATGGGGCGGATCCGGCCATTGCCGGTGTGCTGGCGATGCTGTCCGGCTATTGCGGTACGCTGATCACACCGATGGCGGCCAATTTTAATATTGTGCCGGCGGCGCTGCTGGAGATGAAAGATAAAAACGGTGTCATTAAAGCGCAGCTGATGCTGGCGATTCCGATGATTTTCATTAATATTATCC
>DATMYQ010000055.1:0-9491 GCA_035560935.1 Patescibacteria group bacterium
TCCCTGTATTATATCGTATAATATATATGTAATGGATAAAAGCGTAATCATTATAACTCCAGCAACGTTTTCGCGCTAGTCGTTAAAATTTCCACACCCGTTGCGGTGACGACCACAGTATCTTCAATGCGGACTCCACCCCATCCCGGGATGTAAACGCCAGGCTCCACGGTTACCACCATATTTTCTCCCAACACTATATTTCCTGTTGAAGATAGCCGCGGCTCTTCATGGACCGCCAACCCCACCCCGTGACCTAAACCATGTCCAAAACACCCGGCATAACCAGCCTGCTCAATGATGCAGCGGGCAACAGCGTCTACCTCATGACCCTGATATCCGGGCCGAACCGCCTGAACGCCGGCCAATTGAGCCGCCAGCACCACCTGATAGATTTTCCGCTGGCGTTCCGAAGCTTTACCCACCACGACAGTCCGAGTCATATCAGAGTGATACCCCAGGTATACCGCGCCAAAATCCATCGTGATAAAATCACCATTTTCAATAATTTTTTCGGATGCCCGTCCATGGGGTAACGCCGAACGGATCCCGGAAGCCACAATCGTATCAAAGGCTGCCCGCTCCGCGCCATGCTTTCGCATCTGGTATTCCAACTCGGCAGCTACTTCCTGCTCCTGAATACCGGGACGGAGGAAACCCAACACAGTCTGAAACGCTTCATCTGCAATTTGCATTGCCTGTCGTATGCATGCCAGTTCCTGTAAATCTTTAACCATGCGTAATGGATCCGGTATCACCGGTACCCACACCGCGTCCGGAGCAGCTTCCAGCATTTTTTGATAGCTGTCCCAGGTTTGAAAATCGCTTTCGAAGCCCAGTCGGCGAACACCGGTTTTTCGGATGAGCTGGGCCAGTGTTTCGTATACCGACGGACCATGACGTACGATTTCATACTGTATCGCCTGTTGTTCCGCTTGATCCACATAACGAAAATCCGTTATTAAATACCGAGAATTTCCGGTAATCAGTAATAAGCCAGCCGACCCGGAAAACCCGCTGAAAAATCGGCGATTCTCCGGTTTGGCCACGATAATGCCGTCTAAATTTCGGCATTGTAACCATTCAGCCAATTTTTCCAAACGTTGCTTCAACCTTAGGACCTCTCTTCACCGACAGAATATTGTATTTAGCTGCTCTATTTTAGCACGAAAAAGACAATTTGACTATTAAAAAATCGCTAATTTCCATCAAAAATGACCGGTTTTTCGATATAAACGATTTCCAGCGGCAAATGATCTAAAATCTGAAGAACATCCGCCCGGGTGTCAGGAGTTGCCCGAACCACCAGGATGCCTTCTGTTTTACTGAGTGTTGTAAGCACACCTAAATATTCATATCCTTCCATAATTCGGTTAATAAAATTAATCTGGCTGGGATGTGTCTGAAGGTAGATATCATCAGGAGTGCTGACAAAAGAACGGTTACTGTTCGTTTTCATGGCTGCCGCCTCTCTTTTCGCCGTAACATGGCAAAAGGCTCTACCGGTTGGACCATCGGTATATGAATCCGCTGCTGGGCATGAGGAGCTACCGTTATGGACTGCCCTTCTTCATCCTGCATCATTTCAAGACTCTGGTGGAAATTATTTCCTGCCGGACACAATACTTCTACTTCGTCTCCTACCTTCATATTGTTGCGCTGTTCCACTAAAGCTCTTTGTGAAACAGGATCATAGGCCAGGACCAGTCCGATAAAGTCATGCGTCTGACTATAGGAGGATCCGGTATAAATCTGGCGAACCTGGCCGTCATCCGCAAAAAAGCCGGCGGTGTATTCCCGATGGGATATTTTGACCAGTTCTTCCCGCCATTCATCCCGAACTGCATAACCGGAAGGATCAGCCAGACATGCATCCAGCGCCTGCCGATACACCTTCACTACACTGGCTACATAATGAACGCTTTTCATCCGGCCTTCAATTTTGCAACTGTCTACGCCCATACGGAGTAGGTCCGGTAAATATGGTAATAAACATAAATCACGGGAATTAAAAATATAACTGCCCCGGTCATCTTCCAATACGGGAAAATATTGACCCGGACGTGTTTCTTCCATTAAAAAGTATTTCCAGCGGCAGGGCTGGGCACACTCGCCCCGGTTGGCATCCCGTGCGGTAAAATAGTTGCTGAGCAGGCAACGGCCCGAATAGGAAATACACATCGCGCCATGTACAAATACTTCCAGCTCCAGCATCGTATGATCCCGTATGGTCTGAATATCCGTCGCTTTGAGTTCTCGGGACAAAACAACCCGTCTTGCCCCCAGATCCTGCCAGAACTGCACCGACGCCCAGTTGGTATTATTGGCTTGGGTGCTGATATGAAAAGGCAACTCCGGCACGATTTGCCGCAATATCCGATACACCCCGGGGTCCGACAGAATTACGCCGTCCACCTGATTAGCGACCAAAACCCGCAGATAGTCGGGCAATTCGCCCAAATCATCATTATGGGGAAACACATTCAAGGTTACATATACTTTTTTCCCCAGCGAATGAGCATAAGCCACTCCCTGCTTCATTTCTTCATCGTCGAAGTTGTCGCTGAATGCCCTGAGACCGAAGGCTTTACCGCCTAAGTATACCGCATCCGCTCCATACGCCAGTGCTATTTTTAATTTTTCCAGGTTACCAGCTGGAGCCAGCAATTCAGGTCGTTTCATCATATTTCTCTCCCTGATTAAAAGATACGGCTATCCCGTCTCCACGGCGAAAAATCCGGGTTTTTAAACCGGGATCAGTTGTCACCAACAATACATATTCCCGCAGACGCTGGACCATTGTACGGAAGCGCCGGGGCGGCGGCGCTTCCGCCTGCACCCATCCCCGAAACAACACATTGTCCGCTATGATCACTCCGCACGGCGACAACAGTGGCCGTACTTTTCTCAAATAGTCCGGATATTGTCCTTTGGCAGCATCAATAAATACTAAGTCAAAAACATCCTGAAGTCCGGTGATCAGCTGCCCGGCGTCTCCTTCCAGCAATCGAATCCGATCGCTTAATCCGGCCTCTCTAAAGGTTTGACGGGCAATTTGGGCCCGTTTGGAATCTAGTTCCAGCGTAGTGATCTTCGTTTCAGGAGGGGATTGAGCAGCCATTAACAACGTAGAATACCCAATCGCCGTGCCAATTTCCAAAACAGACTGCGGCCGGCAGCAGCTGACCATTCGGGACAGCAATCGACCGCCGGCGTCACTGATGATGGGAATATGGTACTCCTGTCCATAGCGTTTTAACAAGGCGATTTGTTCCTGCAAAAGAGAATTCATTTTAATTTACCCGGTTAATGGCCGTCAAATGTTCGTCGTAAGTGCGGCTAAAATGATGGGCACCTTGAGAATCAGCCACAAAATACAGATAATCCGTAGTATTATCGGACAAGACTGCATTAATCGAGGCAATCCCCGGATTGGCTATTGGACCAGGCGGTAATCCCATATTACGATACGTATTATACGGTGAGGGAATTTCCGTATCCTGAATCGTCAATTCGGGCTTGGGATACCCTAAAATATACTGAATGGTGGCACACGACTGCAACGGCATATCCTGTTTGATCCGGTTTATGAACACTCCGGCGATAATGGGGCGGTCTTTTTCGATCCGCGCTTCTTTTTCCACCAGCGAAGCCAAAATAACCAGTTCACGGATGGACAGCCCTTTTTCCTGCGCCTTCTGGCGCATAGCCGGAGTCAATTGCGTATCGAACTGATTGGCCATCATCCTTAATAGTTGTTCTTCCGTAATGCCTCGTGGTACACGGTAGGTGTCAGGGAATAAAAAACCTTCCGCCCGATAAACCAGATTAGGTGTTGCCGACATATAATCGTACGGTGCAAAATTTTTAGCCAAAGTTCGGAATTTATTGGGGTCCGCCAGTTTTTTTTCTCCCAGCAGTTTGGCAATCTGGTCAATGGTAAACCCTTCCGGAATGGTAAACTTCACATAGGCGGTTTTCCCCTGAGCGATTAAAGATAACATATCATTGGGCGCCATGTTGGGTGTTAAAGCATAATCTCCGGCTTTCAAGGAATTTTCAAGGCCAGCATTTTTGGCGACCAGCCGAAAGTAAAATACGTTGCGTATTAATCCTTTGCTGTAAAGCATTTCACCAATATCCTGGGTGCTCATACCCGCTTTTACCGTCACCACTACCGGTTCACCGGCAAGCGAGGCTACTGGTAGTCCCTGGCTCCAGCCATAGGTTATCGCCGCTGTTAAAACAATCAGAATCAGCAGCGCACCACCTAGAAGATAAAAAAGTTGATTGCCAGCCAGTAGATTTTTTTTCTGCCACATAAATATACTCCTTTTGTCTGCTAGGCAAATAGGTTACAAGTCCCAAATTCAGCTTTTCGGTTTAGGACTGTGGGCAATAAGTGCTCGGTGCGAAAAAAGAAGCCTAGCGGCTTCTCTTTTCGATATCCAAAACAGCTTAACCCTTTGAAATACTTCAGGAATACCTAAAAGTATTTTATTCTTCCTCGTCGTCAAAAACCAGTGCTTCATAAGCCTGACGGACCTGCTCAAATTCTTCGTCAGTGGGATCAAGGTATACTTCTTCACCGGTTTCCGGATCCAAATCAACCCGCGCGATAAACACATCGCCCTCTTCCAGTCCTTCATTACAGCAGCCGCATTCTTCACCATGTTCTGCAGTCACTTCGTCATCAATATCAATCGGCGCTAAAATTGCAAACCGCTTTTCGCCAATAGGGATGATCATTTCTTCCCGATAGTAGTATTCATTACCTTCTTCGTCCGTCATAACCACAACGGGATCATCATCCAATTCCTCGTTCATATCTTTTTCAAAATCGGCCATCGTCAACACCTCTTTCCTTGGCGCCAGCTTCGTGCAGCGCAATGCTATTTTATAATAGAAAAACGCCGCTGTCAATAATGGTCCGTGGGAACCTTGACCACGGTCACACTGGATGCGGTAAGCTGTTCAGATATCCCTGCAGAATAAAAACAGCTGCCATTTTATCAATAACCTGACGGCGTTTAGACCGGCTCAAATCCGCTTCCAGCAAAGTTCGTTCCGCCGCTACTGTTGACAACCGTTCATCCCAGAAATGAATTGTCGCCTGTGGAATCACTTCCTGCAATTGGCGGGAAAATTCCTGCACCCATTCGCTGCGCGGCCCCAAAGTGCCGTTCATGTTTTTGGGAAGTCCCAAAACGATGGTTTGCACATCGTATTCGTTATAGAGCTGCCGTAATCTTTCCCAATCTTTGGCAGGCGATGTACGATGAATTACCTCTATACCCTGGGCCGTCATCAGCAAGGCGTCGCTGACGGCTACACCAATTCTTCTTTCTCCCACATCCAGAGCCATAATACGCATGGTATCCTCCTGTTTTATACGATCTTCAGGCAAAACTCCGGACAGCGGGCACCGCAGTAACCGCACAAAATGCAGCGTTCATGCCGGCAAACCACTTGCCCATTTTCCAGCTCCAGCGCCTGCGCCGGACAATGGTCCACGCAACTGCCGCAGCCAGTGCACCAATCCTGAACCAAAATGCGCCGCGATTGCGCCGCCAATTGCTTCATCAGCTCCGGTTCTACCGGCTGATAAGAAAATATCCGGCAATTCACAGCGACTTCCGTTACCGCCTGCATGCCGATAGCTACCGCATCGACGCCCGGCTGGTTCAGCACCCATTGAATCGATTCCCGGGCGCAGCAGCCCAGGTGACCGCCACCCAGAGGTTTCATACTGAAAATGCCTTTACCGGCTGCGGCGGCTTCCTGAACCGCCGCCTGCATGTCCGCCGTCGTTCCGCCCATAATGCCTAACCCTTTCTGGTTCAGCAACGGGTGAATTACGTCGATTTCTTCATAATAGGACGCCGCCCGCACCACTTCCACCGTATGGGTGGAAACACCGGCGGCCCGAATCAGCCCCTGCCGCTTGGCGTCGCAAAGATACCTCAAGGCTTCATAATGCCCTTTCAGCGTCATTCGCGAGGTCTGTTCATGCAGCATGAAAATATCCACGTAATCGCGTCCTATTTCACGGCAGGCTTCCTCCACGCTGGTCCTCATCCCCTCATACGTATAATCGTACGACTTGGAAGCCACAATCAGGGAGTGGCGATGACTCCGGAGAGCTTCCCGCAAATAAGGATATGTCTGATATAATTGGGCCGTATCAATAAAATTTACCCCCGCGTCCAGGGCCGCTTCAATCACTGCGGCGCCTTCGCGCAGAGGTAAATTGGCCTGCAACGGACCAATTGTCAGAGAACCGAAACACATTCTTGACACGTTTAAATCAGTAGATCCTAACACACGATATTCCATCGTTTTATTTGTCTTTCAAATACGAGCGTACCATTTCTTCAATGATTTCGTCGCGTTCCAGCTTACGGATTAAATTTCTGGCGTTATTATGACTGGTTATATAGGTCGGATCACCCGATATCAGGTAGCCTACCAGCTGGTTGATCGGGTTGTATCCTTTTTCTTTCAGTGACTGATATACCGCCGTAATGATCGTTTCCGCCGCGTTGGGTTCATCTGCACCCGCTTTAAACATCATGGTTTCCTGTGACACGTCTTTGCCGTTGGTCATGGAGACACCCTCCTCTCTGCCGGGACCTGAAGTATAAATTAGGGATTACTCCCTTAGTCCTTATATTCTACCCGCCCCATTGATTTCCTGTTGCCCCGAATAATTTTTCGGAAATATTATCACCTGGCCTTTGCGTACGCCGCCAAAAGAAATTCCGGTCCGGAACATGGCAGGCTGCTCTGCTGCAACGATCCGGACCGGCTCTGGTACGCCAAACGCTTCTCCAAAAGACGAAGCCTTCGTTTTATTATTTGATTTGTGCTTTAATTACCCGTTCCGCCGCCTGCAGCGCTTCGCCAATTTTTTCCGGCAATTTTCCACCGGCCTGCGCCATATCCGGGCGACCGCCGCCGCCGCCGCCGGCGACTTTGGCAGCTTCTTTAATGATGTTGCCGGAGTGAATGCCGCGGGCAACCGCCTCGGTCGTGGCCATCACAACCAGGTTGACTTTTTCGTCATTTACGGCTCCCAGGACCACCACACCGCATTTCAGATGATCACGGACCATATCGGCCGTGGAGCGCAGGGTGTCCATATCTGCGGCAGATACCTTGCCTACCACTGCCTGTACGCCCTGAACGTCCTTTACGTTCGCCAGCAAATCCTGAACTTCGGTCTTGGCCAGCTTGCCGGCCATCACCGCCAGTTCCTTTTCCATTTCCCGCAAACGGGCGCTCATCGCTTCCAAACGCTGCGGCACTTCTTCCGGACGTGTTTTCAATACCGCGGCGGCATTGTTCAGCACGGTTTCCTGCTCGGTAACATATTCATAGGCCCCCTGGCCGGTAACCGCTTCAATACGGCGGATTCCCGCGCCAATGCCTGTTTCCGACAGAATTTTGAACAAGCCGATTTCCGCACTGCTTCCCACATGGACGCCGCCGCAAAGTTCTTTGCTGAACTCACCAACGCTGACAACCCGAACCTTATCGCCATATTTTTCGCCAAACAAGGCAGTAGCCCCCATATCCCGCGCCGCATCCTGTGAAGTTTCCACGATCGCCACCGGGTCATTTGCCAAAATTTCCGTATTAACAATGGCTTCCACCTGATTTAATTCCTCCGCGGTCACGGCGGAGAAATGCGAGAAGTCAAAACGCAACCGCTCCGGTCCAACCAGTGAACCCGCCTGATTTACATGATCGCCCAACACTGTTTTCAGCGCTTTGTGCAGCAAATGAGTAGCCGTATGGTTTCGTGCGCCATGGCGGCGGCGGGCTTCGTCCGCCTCCAGCGTTACCGCATCGCCGACTTTCAGCACGCCTTCAACAATCTGTCCCAGGTGATAAATCGTCCCATCCGCCATTTTCTTTGCGGTGGCGACTTCCATAATTCCCAGCGGAGTCCGCAGAACGCCCCGGTCGCCCATCTGACCGCCACCCTCGGCATAAAACGCCGTGACATCAGTGATCACCGCAATTTCGTCGCCGTCAAAAGCCTCTTGCACTGCAGCGCCGGCTTTGGCGATAAGCAAGATTTTGGCCGTCTTGGCTGAAGCCTGATAAGCCTGTCCCGCGCCGGCCAGACTCGACAGATCCGGCAGCACCACTTTTTCTTCATTGTCCTGGCGGGCCGCCCGAGCCCGCTCTCTCTGGTCGGCCATTGCCCGGTCAAATCCGGCTTTGTCCATTTCCATATTGTTTTCCTGCAGAATTTCCAGCGTCAATTCCCAGGGAAAACCGAAAGTATCGTACAATTTGAACGCCGCTTCTCCGCCCAATACCGTCTGTCCGGCGTCTTGCAGCGTTTGCACTTCCTTGTTCAGCAGTTCCATTCCCTGTGCCAGCGTCGCGTTAAAGCGCTCTTCTTCCAGCTGAATCACTTTTTTAATATAGTCGCTCTTTTCACGGATATCGGGATAGGCGTCGTCAAAAATTTTCACTACCACATCCACGATATCAGTTAAAAACAGTTTATCGATGCCCATTAACCGGCCGTGACGGACAGCCCGCCGCAATACCCGCCGCAGTACGTATCCCCGGCCTTCATTGGAAGGCAGAATGCCGTCGGCAATCATAACGGTCACGCTGCGGCCATGGTCGGCAATCACCTTCAGCGACACATCGGTTTTAGCCAATTGCCCGTAAGCAACACCGGCCACTTTGGCGGTATGCTCGATAATGGGGAACAACAGGTCGGTTTCAAAATTAGAGCGTTTATTTTGCAATACGGAGGCGATTCGTTCCAAGCCGGCGCCGGTATCAATATTCTTTTTGGCCAAAGGAGTATAATTGCCGGCGTCATCCCGGTCAAATTGCGTGAACACCAGATTCCAGATCTCCAGATAACGGTCACAGTCGCAGCCCACGGCGCAGTCCGGTTTGCCGCAGCCCCGTTCCTCACCCAGGTCTATGTACAACTCTGAACAAGGTCCGCAGGGTCCGGGACCGATTTCCCAGAAGTTGTCTTCCATGCGAATAATCCGTTCCGCCGGGATATGGATATCGTTATGCCAGATTTCCCAGGCTTCATCGTCGGAGGTATGAATCGTGATCCACAGCTTATCCGCTGGCATCTGCAGCCACTCTGTGAGAAACTCCCACGCCCAGGCAATGGCTTCTTTTTTGAAGTAATCACCAAAGGAGAAATTGCCCAGCATCTCAAAAAAGGTATGATGACGCGCCGTCCGTCCGACATTTTCAATATCGCCGGTCCGAATACATTTTTGGCTGGTGGCGATACGGAGATGAGGCGGTCTCATTTTACCGGTAAAAAAGGGCTTGAACGGAGCCATGCCGGCGCCGATCAGCAGCAGGGTGGGATCATCTTTGGGTATCAGCGGATAACTGGTCTGAATCAAATGGTCTTTACTGGCAAAAAAGTCCAGATATTTTTTTCTCAGCTCGCTCCCGGTCAAGTTTATCAACGTTATCAACCTCCATCA
>DATMYQ010000056.1:0-6965 GCA_035560935.1 Patescibacteria group bacterium
TTCTATACTGTTTTCTTCATGGTCTATCTATAGTATACTTTGGGCAGACCATTATTTTATGATAAACCCAGGAGGAACTCACCACATGTCACTGTTAATCGCCAAACTGCGGGCTCATCTGCAAAATCTTTACGATGCCAATCCCTATGTCACGTTTTTACAAATGTCCATTGACGAGCTGTCAGAAGCACAGGTTTGCCTCTCCATGCCCATCGTCAGGGAGCACACCAATCTGTTCGGAGTTGCCCATGGCGGTGCGCTGGCTTCACTGGCCGATACGGCTATGGGAGTGGCCTGCGCCACTACCGGGAAAAAAGTATTGACCATCGATATGAATATAAACTATATTCGCAGCGCGACGGTAAATACCCGTATTCAAGCCATCGGCCGGGTCATCCATAACGGCAACCACACCTTGGTGGCCGAGGCGGAAATTCTTGACGAGGCCGGCCAGCTGCTGGCAAAATCCCGGGGAACCTTTTTTGCCGCCGGCTATTTTCTTGAGGAAAGCGAGGCAACATCATGAAGCTGATTTCCTGGAACGTCAACGGTCTCCGGGCCTGCATGGGCAAAGGATTTTCCGATTTTTTTCATCAAACCGGCGCCGATATCTTTTGCGTTCAAGAAACAAAGATGCAACAAAACCAATGGGAAGGTTCCTTTCCCGGCTACCATGAATATTGGAACAGCGCGATAAAAAAAGGCTATTCCGGTACCGCTGTGTTCAGCCGCACCGAGCCGCTGGCCTGCCGCTACGGTCTCGGCCTGCCTGAACATGATCAGGAGGGCCGGGTGATTACCCTGGAATACCCGGATTTTCAGCTGGTTAACGTATACACTCCCAATTCCCAGCGGGAATTGACCCGTCTGAGTTACCGGATGCAATGGGAAGACGCTTTTCGCGCCTATCTGCAGCAGTTGGACGCGCAAAAACCGGTGATTCTCTGCGGTGACATCAACGTTGCCCATCAGGAAATTGATCTGAAAAACCCGGCATCCAATCGTCGCAACGCCGGATTCACGGACGAGGAACGGGGCAAGATGACGGAATTGCTGGCCGCCGGCTTCACCGACACATTCCGCTATCTGTACCCGGACACGGTAGCTTATACCTGGTGGTCTTACATGATGAAAGCCAGGGAACGGAACATTGGTTGGCGTATTGATTATTTTCTGGCCTCTGACCGCTTACGTCCCCATATCCGCGAGGCCGTGATTCATGCCGATATCCTGGGCAGCGACCACTGCCCGGTCGGTCTGGAAATTTTTTAACTGATTTTTCCCGCAATGCAAAATAACAAAGAGAGAACTGAAGCCTCACCGCTCCGATTCTCTCTTTGTTATTTTAAGACTGACAACAGCTTATTTGTTCCGGTCCGAAATGGTTACTATTCCTCCACACCCTCTATATCTTTCAAATCAACAGAAGAAGTGACCAAACGGGCGATAACCAGGTCACCAGACACATTCAGAGTAGTCCGGCACATATCCAGAAACCGGTCCACGCCCAAAATCAGACCAATACCTTCCGCCGGAATGCCCACCTGGGTCAGCAGCACCACGATCAGCGGCAAGGAGCCGCCGGGAACGCCCGCTGTGCCCACACCGGCCAGGACAGACATCAACACCACCAGCACCTGGCTTTGAATCGACAGGTCAATGCCATACACCTGCGCTAAAAACAGCACCGTAACCCCTTCAAACAATGCTGTACCGTTTTGGTTAGCCGACGCGCCAACCGTCAGTACGAAGCGGGAAATCTGGGGCGGCAGCTTCAACACTTTTTCCGCGGTTTCCAGTGCTACCGGCAAGGTTGCATTGGACGAAGCCGTAGAAAAAGCGTATACATATACTTCTTTACATTTCGCGAAAAATTTGAAAGGATTGACCCCGGCAAACACTTTGAGGCAGAACCCATAAACCACAAATTGTTGAAACAGTAAACCCAAAACAACGATAGCCGCATAGAATGCCAGATTCTGCAAAAATCCAGCGCCCAGTTTATACGCGGTGTTGAACACAATACCAAAGATACCATAAGGAGCAATTGCCATGGCAAAATCAACGACTTTTAATGAAGTCTGAAAAATCGTATCTAATACCTGGATGAAGGGATGTTCTTCATCCTTGATGAGCAAACTCAGGGCATAACCAAAAATCAGGCAGAAGAACATCAGGGCGACAATCTCGCCGGAAAAAGCGCGTACCGCCGCATCCAGAGGATTTTGCGGCAATAAATCAACGATATAAGAGTACCAAGGCTTGCTTGCCGCAGCCGCCACGTTCTTTTGAATCGCCAACACCCCTTGGTTGGATGCCAATGCCGCCCGGTCGAAGGTTACCCCAACCCCCGGTTTAAAAATATTGGTAGTGACGATGGCCACTATAACCGCCAAGCTGCTGAGCGTCAGCGTATAAACGATGGACATGCCGGCAACCTTACCCAGGCCACGGCCTTTGCCTAGTTCAAATACGCCTAAAATCAACGCAGAGCACAACAATGGAATAACGATCATAAAGATCATCCGCAAAAAAATGGCGCCAACCAGTGTAAAACACTCCGTCACAAACTGCATGAATGGATAGGCTTTGATTGGCATAAAATAATAACCAATAAGTCCACCGATAACACCCAAAACAAAACCAAGCAACAGTTTTTGATATTGTTTCATCCTCACATTCCCCCCAGTTTTTAATATACACGAGTGTATCCCAAACCAGACCGGAATCTTCGACCATTACTGCGGCCTTATCACTCTCCCTTCGTTGTTATGGCCATATCTGCTCGCCGATCGATTGTCCAAATGCGTCTTCTTCCCATCAACCGGCAGACGGGAAAAACACGTTCCACCGGTGCCGTACTTCCTGTGGAGATTCCGTCTACCATAGTATATTTACCGCAAACGCAGAAAATTCCTGCTTTTTGAATTCCTGGATACAAGATAAATTTCTGGAGCATTTGCACAGTGCCAATTACCAATAAGTATCTGTATCACCGCGAAAATTATATATTGTCAATTTGCCAGTTTACCGCTGCCCGTCCCCAGGAAGCCAAAAAGGCATTGGCCCGGGAAAACGGCCGGCTGCCCAGAAAACCTCTATGCGCCGACAACGGACTGGGATGGGGCGAAGCAATCTTCTGATGACTCAAATTCGTGATCAAGCTGGTTTTAGACTGGGCGTGACTGCCCCAGAGAATAAATACCATCGGTTCTTCCCGTTGGTTCAGCAGTTCGATAACCCGGTCCGTGAACGTCTCCCAGCCATGGTTTTTGTGGGAGGCGGCCTGCCCGGCCGCCACGGTCAGTACCGTGTTCAGCAACAGCACTCCCTGATCCGCCCATTTTTTCAGATAGCCGTTATTGGGAATGAAACAGCCCAAATCCGCCTGCAATTCTTTATAAATGTTTTGCAGCGACGGCGGCGGTTCCACCCCCGGCTTCACGGAAAAACTCAAGCCATGCGCCTGATTCGGGCCGTGATACGGGTCCTGCCCCAGGATCACCACCTGCACATCCCGCCGTGATGTGTAATGCAACGCGTTGAAAATATCATGCATATCCGGATATATCTTTTTACTCCGGTATTCGCTAATCAAAAATTGCCGCAGCTCCTGATAATACTCTTTTTGAAACTCCGGCTGCAACAGTTCTTCCCAGTCATTTTGAAAATGAATCATTTTTTCTCCTCCGTCGCTTTCACCCCGGATACATTGCCGGTTCCGGTGACCAATTTACCGTAATCCATTTCGACAACAAGCAGCGATTCCCTTTCCGTCCACGAGAAAAAATGTGCAGAGAAAAACAACGGACAGCTTGCCGCCGTCCGTTGCCGTGTATCCGTCTTGGGGCTTATGGATTTACTTTTTCCCGGAAGGTTTGCTTGCCCTCTTTCATTTCAATAATGACCGCGCTCTTCACCGGATCGTGGGTCGCGTTCATACTGATCAAACCGGAAACTGCTTGATAATCTTTCGTTTTGGCCAGTTCATCCTTGATTTTTACCGGATCGGCGCTATTGGCGCGCTTGATGGCTTCCACCACCATCATCGTGGCGTCATAGGCCAACGCGGCAAAGGCATCCGGGACCTGATTATACTCTTTTTTATACGCTTCAACAAAACCCTTAACCGCCGGGCTGTTGTCATCCGGCGAATAGTGGTTGCTGAAGAAGCAATTGTTTAAAGCCGCCGCACCGGCAATTTCCGGCAGCTTGGCCGAATCCCAACCGTCACCGCCCATAAACGGCGCAGTAATCCCCAGTTCGCGGCCTTGTTTCACGATCATGCCAACTTCCTGATAATAACCGGGTACAAAAATAACGTCCGCATTCATCGCTTTAATTTTCGTCAGCGTAGCTTTGAAATCCGTGTCTTTGGCCAGATAGGCTTCCGACGCAATCACTTTGCCACCGTTTTTCTCAAAAGTTTCCTGGAAAAATTGCGCCAAGCCTTTGGCATAGTCGCTGGAATTCTCCACCAACAGCACTGCCGTTTTCGCATTCAAAGATTTTTGGGCAAACGTGGCCATTACCGATCCCTGAAACGGATCGATAAAGGCGGCCCGGAACAGGAAATCCCGAACCTTGCCGGAAGCCGGGTCCACGGTCACCTTGGGATTGGACGCGGTGGGACTGATCGCCAGTACTTTATTGTCCTGGTTTACCTGAGCCGCCGCAATCACGCTGGACGAAGCAATCGGGGCAATCACTGCCGTCACTTTATCCTGAGTGACCAGTTTTTGCATGGCATTGGCGGCTTCGGCCGCTTCACTTTTGTTATCGGCTACCACCAATGTGATTTTTTTACCCAGCACGCCACCTTTGTCATTTACTTCTTTGATTGCCAATTTGGCGCCGTTAGCCGCCGACTGACCAAACGTTGCGTTACCGCCGGTCATTTCCAGGTTGGCACCAAATTTGATGACATCCGCCTTGGACTCACTGCCGCCGCCACAGCCGGCAATCACACCGGCAAAGAGCATCGCGGCCGCCATCGCATACCATTTTTTTCTCCAGAAACTTTTCATGCTTTAACCCCCTTGTTTTTGTTTATTGCACAAAAACCATTCTCTGGACACACGCAAAAAATCCGTCAGAAAAATACATTTGTGCAACAGGCAATTTTCATTATAGAGATGTCGCACAACACTGTCAATGCAACAATTCTGATTATTTATCCTTTTTCGACAAAACGCATGTTTCCTGCATCGCTTACGAAAAAAGAAAAACCGGCGTCATCGCAAGGATGTCCGCCGGTAATTTTTTTCACTTTGTTGATCAGACCACCGTTAGGGCTTAACGGTGGCTTTATACATTTGCTTGCCGTCTTTCATTTCAATAATTACCGCGCTCTTCACCGCGTCATGGGTGGCATTCAGCGTGGTCATACCGGTAACGGCCGCAAAATCTTTGGTGGCCGCCAACGCCACTTTAATCTTTTCACTGTCCGTGCTGTTGGCCCGCTTGATGGCGTCAATCAATACATTGGCCGCATCATAACCCAATACCGCCATCGCGTCCGGCGCCTGTCCATACTCTTTTTTGTACGCCTCAACAAAGGCTTGGGACGCGGCGCTGGTGTCATCCACCGAATAGTGATTGGTGAAGAAGGTGTTGTTCAGAGAAGCTGCACCGGCAAGCTCGGTCAGTTTGGGAGAATCCCAGCCATCACCGCCGACAATCGGCGCCGTAATCCCCATCTCCCGGGCCTGTTTTACAATCTTGCCCACTTCTTCATAGTAGCCGGGTACATAAAGAACCTCCGGATTCAATGCCTTTACCTTGGTCAGAACGGTTTTGAAGTCCTGATCTTTCTGCAAATAGGCTTCTTCGGCCAGAACGTTGCCGCCGCCTTTCGTGAAAGCCTCTTTGAAGAAGTTAGCCAGACCTTTGCTGTAATCGCTGCTGCTGTCCACCAGCATTACCGCTTTTTTCAACTGCAGGGTATTCAATACGAAGTTGGCGCCCACGGTTCCCTGGAACGGGTCAATAAAGCACACCCGGAAAGTATAATCTTTTACTTTGCCGCTCTTGTCATCCACCGTCACCTTGGGATTGGTGGCTCCCACCGCCAGCAGCGGTACCTTGCTGGCTTCCGCCACGCTGGAAGCGGCCATGGCATTGGAACTGGCAAACAGTCCCGTCACCGCCACCACTTTATCCTGGGTAGCCAGCTTGGTCATCGCGTTAGCCGATTCCGACGGTTCACTCTTGTTATCGCCAATAACTGCCAGCAGCTTTTTGCCCATCACGCCGCCGTTGGCATTGACTTCCTTGATCGCCATTTTCGCGCCATTGGCCGCCGAAGTGCCAAAGGTAGCATTATTACCAGTCATTTCATTCAGCAAACCGATCTTGATATCCTGGCTGGAAGCGCCGCCGCAGCCGCTCACACCAACGGCAGCCATCAGCACTACCAGCGATAAGGTAACCCATTGCAACATTTTTTTGTTCATGTTTTTCATATCCCCCTCATTTTTCTCTACACCGCAGCCTGTCCGACAATCCCTTATGCCACGCTGTTTTTTAGTGTAAAACTTTGTTTTCCTGTCTCGTCCATCCTCTCCTTTACCCCTGAGAAACTACAGATTGAAGTGGTTCCTCCAAAAAATAAAATGAGCCAAATCATAACGATTTGACTCTGGGAGTGCAGAAACGCGCGCAATAGAACAAAGCACCGGTCAAACCCTTGACGGTTTGCCGTTTCCATACTGCTACGCACACAGGTCATGGTGAATTATCACTAACCCTGTGCATTGTCTCTGTCCTTTTGCCTGAGAGATTTCATGGCTGTTTTGCCATCTTGCCCCTTCGGCGCCCGTCTCCGGGTCTCTCCAGAGTATCGTCCACCAACGGTTCCCGCCTGACAACCAGGCGCCTGAGAGTTTCACTCCTTCGGCGGATCTTGCGACCGCTCTTCCGTTCAGTTTCATCCGACAAATATTCAGTTATAAAAATCACAGTTG
>DATMYQ010000057.1:0-12170 GCA_035560935.1 Patescibacteria group bacterium
CATTAGCTTTTATTATAGCCTAAAAAGGGCTGCGGAAGACTTCACAGTAATGTCAAGTAATTCCACAGCCCGTTGCCCCAGACCCAAGTTATTTTTTCCGTTTCGCCGCCAGCCGTTGGTGTTTCCGGCTTAGCTTCCTCAGTTTCGCCGCCAGTGAATCATCCAGCGCCGTCATGTCCGGCAACCGCCAGTCCCAATTGGCACCGACCGTACCCGGCAGGTTCATCCTGGCTTCATTGCCCAACCCCAGCAAATCCTGCAGCGGTACCATTGCCGTCGCTGCCCGGCTGGTATAGACCAGTTCAACCAACCGCCAGATCAAATCGGGTTCCGCGGTGTCGGTGACCTGATCCAGATCCCGCCGGATCGCGTCCGCCAGTTGAGCATTGCCTTGCACCTGGTCCCGATACCAACCCCGCAAGGTGTCGTTATCGTGAGTACCGGTATAAGCGATGGTGTTCAGCGGACAATTGTAAGGAAAGTCGGGTTTGCCGCCGCCAAAGGAGAACTGCAATACCCGCATGCCGGGCAATCCCAGCGTATCTTTCAGGCGGTTAACCTCTTCGGTGATGATTCCCAAGTCTTCCGCCACCAAGTCCAATTCTCCCAAATGCCGGCGCAGCACCTCGAAAAAGCGCTGTCCCGGGCCGGGAACCCAGGAACCGTTGACGGCGGTTTCCGCATCGCCGGGAATCTCCCAGTAGGATTCGAAGCCGCGAAAATGGTCAATGCGCACCCGGTCTACCAGACCAAACAGCGTCCGCAGGCGTTCCCGCCACCAAAGATAATCGTCGGCGGCCATTTTTTTCCAGCGGTACTGAGGATTGCCCCACAACTGACCGGTAGCGCTGAAATAATCCGGCGGTACGCCGGCCACTTTTTCCGGCCGGCCCGTTTTATCCAGTGCGAACAGTTCCGGATGAGACCAAACATCGGCGCTGTCATGGGCAACAAACAACGGCAGATCGCCAAACAGCCCCACGCCCTGCTGTCGGGCATAAGCCCGCAATTCCTGCCACTGCCGGAAGAAAACAAATTGTACAAAAGCATGGTATTCGGTTTCCGCCGCCAGCTGCCGCCGGTAGGCGGTCAACGCGTCCGGCTGTCGCCGGGCGATATCGGCTGGCCACTCGTTCCAGGCCTGACCCTGAAACTGTTCCCGCAACGCCATATATAATACATAATCATCCAGCCAGTAGGCGTGTTCTTCCAGGAAGCGCAAATAGTCCCGCCCCCCGGTGTCATTGCCGGCCTGAAAACGGGCAAAGGCCTGGCGCAACAATGTTTCCTTCACGGTTTTCACCCGGTCAAAGTGAACTTTTCGTCCGTCACCCCGCGTACCGCTCCGACCGGATTTCAGTTTTGAGGTCAGACCGCTGTAGTCGCGAAAGTCGGCCAATTCCTTTTCCGTCAGCAGACCGTCGGCGGCCAATCCTTCCGGACAAATCAGCAGCGGATTGCCGGCAAAGGCCGACAGACACTGATAGGGTGAATCACCCATTCCCGGTGGGTTGAGTGGCAGGAACTGCCACCAATGCTGCCCCGCCGCCGCCAAAAAGTCCACGAAGCGACGGGCTTCCGCTCCTAAATCGCCACAACCGTAAGCAGACGGCAATGACGTCAGATGCAGCAAGACCCCGGCGTCCCGACCGGGATAGTCACGGCCATCGTCCGCTTCCGCCAGCAACAGCCGTCCGGACAACGGCGGCAACGAAAGTTTCAACCGTCCCCGGCCATCCGCTTTCAACGTCGTCCCCGGGTTCAGCAGATCCTGCAGCGCCCCCCCGGTCCAAGCGGATAAGTCCAGGGTTACCTGCCGGGTTTCGCTGCGACTGCGGTTCATCAACACCCAGGCCCGGCAATCGGGGCTAATACCCCCAAATTCATCGCGACCGCCGTCAATGGATCGCAGAAAACCGTACACATCACCTTCAGCCAGTAACGGTTGCCAACTGCCGGTTCGCAACACCGCGTACCGGTTCCGCAGGTGGATCAGTTGCTTATACCATTCCGTCAATTCTTTGTTTTCTTTGCCCCAGGGAAAAGTCCGCCGGTTCAGCGGATCTTTGAAACCTTCCACTCCCGCCTCGTCACCGTAATACACGCAAGGTGCTCCGGGAAAGGCCATTTGCCAGAGCACGGCCAGCTTCATCCGGGCCACACCCAGTTTTTTCTGCTCCGGCGGCAAACGATAACGGGCCTGTTCCCGCCGGGCAATATTGTCCGGATCCGGCGCTCCGCCCAGTATCGTCAACAGTCGTGGCACGTCATGACTGCCCATTACGTTCAGGTTGCAGTAGAAATTGTCACGGGGATAGTTTTCATGCAGACTACGGATGCAGCGATCCACCTGGCCGGAATCCTGATAGCCCAGCAAATAATCAAGAATGATCTTCCGCAGTGGATAATTCATGACTCCGTCCAGTTCATCGCCGCCAAAATACATCCGCATCTCGCCATAAGCAAGCTTATGGGAAGCGTCTTCCCAGACTTCGCCAATCAGTACCGATTCCGGATCCGTTTCCTTCATTACCTTACGCAGTTGCCCGATAAAAGCCGGCGGCAGTTCATCGGCCACGTCCAATCGCCAGCCTTTAACTCCCATTTTCATCCACTGCCGGATGACGCTGTGTTTATCATTGATAATATAATCCTGATAAGACGGATCCAGTTCATAGACATTGGGCATGGTGCCAATACCCCACCAGCTTTCATACTCATCGGGATATTGAGTAAACCGGTACCAGGAATAATAGGGCGATTCCGGTGATTGATACGCACCTAAGCCCGGATAGCGGCCCTCCTGGTTGAAGTAAATACTGTCGGCACCGGTATGGCTGAATACACCGTCCAATACAACGCGAATACCCATTTCCCCGGCGGTCGCCAGCAAGTCGGCAAATTCGCGGTTGTCGCCATACATCGGATCAATTGTTTTATAATCGGCGGTGTCGTATTTATGATTACTGGGCGAGGAAAATACCGGATTGAAATAAATCGCATTGACGCCCAGTTCCTTTAAATATCCAAGTTTTTTGCGCACACCGGCCAGATTGCCGCCAAAATAATCGTAGGCCAGCATCACGCCGCTGCCCACGGCCTGAGCATAAACCGGCGCATCATCCCAATGAGCGTGAACCAGACTGCCTGGCGGCGCATGATGCACCAAACCGTCCTCATGGCCGTTATAAAACCGTTCCACGTAAATCTGGTATACCACCGCGTCCCGAAACCAGTTTGGCACTTGGGTCTGGGGGCGGTGAACCGTAATTTGAAACGAGAGCGGCGGTTCCGCCGCCGCCAGCCCCACTCCGCCGAGACCGTCGGGCTGATTACCGTAAAACCATTGATACCCGTCCTGTTGCAATACAAAATAGTACCATATCAGCGACGGTTCCGCCGGCACCGTCAGAATGGCCTGGTATACCACCGGCCTATTTGCGTCCATCGCAGGATTATCCGGTGCCATCAAATCACACGGTTCCATCGCCTGCAGCGTTTCGCCACTGCCGTCCTGCCACTGGCGCACCCATATCCTTCCCAGCGGCGCTGCCGCCGCCAGCCGTAAAACAACCGTGGATTGAGTGGCAACAGCTCCAACGGGACTACGATAAAACGGATTGCGGGAGTCGTGAAAAACCACCGTTTGCCGCTCTTCCTGCACAGTCATCTCTCCCTTTTATCCGTTTTCAGGCACAGAACCGGCTTTGTTGCCGGCATTGCGCCCGGAGGAGCGGACCACCACTGGCTTGGCCTTCCAGATACCAATCATATATTCATCAATGGTCCGGTCACTGGAAAACCAACCGGAAAACGAGGTGTTGTTGATCGCCATCTGACGCCAGTGTTCTTTGTTTAAATAGTAATTGTTAAGGGTGTTTTGTGCTTCCACATAGGCAGGAAAATCCTTCAGCACAAAATACTCGTCGTTGTTTTGCAGTAAACTGGAATACAGCGAAGAAAATTCCGCGGCATCCGCCGGCAGCCAGCCATCCACCAGTTGATCAACCACTCGCTTGATCCGGGGATCGCCGTTATACATATCAAACGAATTGTAGCCGCCATGATTGTAATAGTTTAGCACCTGCTCCGAAGTCAGGCCGAAAATAATGATATTGCTATTGCCGACTTCCTCTTTGATTTCAATGTTGGCACCATCCAGGGTGCCAATGGTCACGGCGCCGTTCATCATAAACTTCATATTACCGGTACCGGAGGCTTCCCGGCTGGCCGTGGAAATCTGCTCGCTGACATCAGCGGCGGGAATCATAAACTCCGCCAGCGACACGCTGTAGTTTTCCATAAACAGCACTTTGATCTTATCCCGGATCAACGGATCATTATTGATCTTCTGCGCCACGGTGCTGATCAATTTGATCACCCGTTTTGCCATGTAATATCCCGGCGCCGCTTTGCCGCCGAAAATAAACACCCGGGGCTGCACCGGCAGATCGGGATTATCCAGCAGCCGGTTGTAGAGGTCCATGATGTGCAACACATTCAGCAATTGACGTTTATAGGCATGAATCCGCTTCACGTGGATATCGAAAATAGCCAACGGATCCACAGTCAGCCCATATTTATCCTGAATGTGTTTTGCCAGTCTCTGCTTATTGTACAGTTTGACGGCGGCAAATTTTTCCTGAAATGCCGGGTCGGTGGCGTGTACATGCAAATGGGACAAATCCAGTGGCCGGCTCAGCCAGTTGGTGCCGATGGTTTCGCTGATCAGCTCCGCCAGTTTTGGGTTGGCCTTGGCCAACCAGCGGCGATGCGTCACACCATTGGTTTTGTTGTTAAATTTGGTGGGGAAAAACTCGTGAAAATCAGCCATGACCTGTGTTTTCAGAATCTCCGTATGCACAGCAGCCACCCCATTGACACTGTGACTGCCTGCCACCGCCAGATGGGCCATATGGACAAACCCGTCGGCGATAATGGCCATTTTGCCAATTTGATCCCAGTCTCCCGGATAGCGTTGCCACAAACGCTTGCAAAAGCGTTCGTTGATCTCGTTGACAATCATGAAGATACGCGGCAACAGACCTTTGAACAGGTCCACCGGCCATTTTTCCAGTGCCTCCGGCAAAATGGTGTGATTGGTGTAGGATATTGTATTCACGGTAATCCGCCAGGCATCATCCCAGGCCATACCCTCTTCGTCCAGCAAAATCCGCATCAGTTCCGGAATGGCCAGCGCCGGATGGGTATCATTGATATGAATGCTGACCTTCTCAAACAGATTATGCAAGCCGGTTTTCTGACTTTTGGCCGGCTTGTTCTTTTTAAACCGCCGCACAATACTCTGCAGCCCGGCGGACACGAACAGATACTGCTGCTTCAGCCGCAGCACCCGCCCTTCATGGTAGTTGTCATCCGGGTAGAGAATTTGCGAAGTGGCCTCCACCGAATATTTGTATTCCACCGCTTTTAGATAATCACCCCGGCTGAACGAGGAAAAATCGAAGTCGGAGCGGATCGTTTCCGCGCTCCACAGGCGCAGGGTGTTCACGGTGCAGTTGTTGTGGCCGACGATGGGTACATCATAAGGCACCGCCAGCACGGTTTCATAATTTTCATGAATAAAAACTGTTTCACCATCTTCGTCCGTTTCGGCGCGGACTTCGCCGCCAAAACGGACCTTGACCGCCCGTTCCGCTTTGCGGACTTCCCAGACATATCCGTCTTTCAGCCAGTTGTCCGGCAGCTCCACCTGATAGCCGTTGATGATCTTCTGTTCAAACAATCCGTGCCGATAACGCAGGCCGCAGCCATGTCCCGGCAACGCCAGCGTGGCCATGGAATCCAAAAAGCAGGCTGCCAGGCGGCCCAGGCCGCCATTGCCGAGACCGGCGTCCGGTTCCAGTGCTTCCAGTTCATCCAGGTTAACGCCCAGTTCCGCCAGCGCCTCCCGGGCCACGTCATACACGCCGAGGTTATACAAATTACTGCCCAACAAACGGCCCATCAAAAATTCCACCGAAAAATAGTATACTTGTTTTTCACCGGACAGCTTATACTGGCGGTTGGTCTCATACCAATTCCGGTTCACCTGCTCCCGGATCATGCTGGCTAGGGCGACATAACGGTCAACGGCACTGGACTCCTCAAGGCTCTGCCCAAAAATAGTCTGCAATTTTTCTTCAAAGACTTCTTTGAAATGCTCCTTGTCCTTTAACATCACCGTATTCATCCCCCTCGCTGATATTACGCTTTCGCTACGCTGTTTTGACTTTTTTCAGATACCGCTTCCTTACTCTTACTTTCCTTGGGCGTCTTCAATAATTTCTGATATAATTCTTGATATTCCTGGGCTGAATTGTTCCAGCTGAAATCACGGCGCATCGCGTTCTTCATCAGTTTCCGCCAAGTGGTGGTGTCCTTGTACAGATCAATCGCCCAGTTGATCACATAGAGCAAGTCGTGCGCATTGTAATTGGCGAAGGTAAACCCGTCACCCGTACCGGTTTCATCGTCGTAAGACTGCACCGTGTCTTTCAGACCGCCTACTTCTCTGACGATCGGCAGGCTTCCGTATCGCAGCGCGATCAGTTGGCCAATGCCGCAGGGTTCAAAACGGGACGGCATCAGGAACATATCGGAACCGGCATAAATTTTCCGGGCCAGCGATTCGGAAAACAGAATATTGGTGGACACCTTATTGGGGTAGCGGCCGGCAGCGTACCGGAACAGTTCCTGGTAGCGGACTTCACCGGTTCCCAACACTACCAATTGCACATCGTTGGCCAAAATATCTGACAAAATATGAGAAATCAGGTCAAAGCCCTTGGCGTTAACCAACCGGGCCACGATCCCAATCATCGGGATATCGGGATTCACCGGCAAGCCCAGCAATTCCTGGAGCTTGGTTTTATTTTCCAAACGTTTTTTTGGTGCCTGCCAGTTATAGTTGGTAAACAATTCCGGGTCCGTGGCCGGATTGTAGTCTTCATAGTCAATTCCATTAATAATCCCTGTTAAGTCGGCATTGCGAACTTTCAACAGTCCATCCAGATTTTCGCCGAAATAGCTGGTCTGGATTTCTTCGGCGTAGGTCCGGCTGACAGTGGTGATTTTATCGGCATAGGCCAAACCGCCTTTGGAAAAGTTTACCTGACCATAAAATTCCATGCCGTCATTGGTAAAAAAGGAGTCGTCCAGTCCCAGCAGATTCCCCAGCACCTCCCGGGGAAATACTCCCTGGTATTGAAGATTATGCACGGTATAAACCGTACGGAACTGGTTGTAGAACGAGTTACCCCAGCCGTAGGCTTTCAACAGCGGCAGCACCGCGGCCGTCTGCCAGTCGTGGCAGTGAATGATATCCGGTACAAAATCCAGTTGCGGCAGTACCTCCAGCACCGCCCGGCAGAAAAACGCAAACCGCTCCGCATCGTCATAGTATCCATAAAGTCCGGGCCGTTTGGTAAAATAATATTCATTGTCGATAAAGTACCAGGGCGCGCCGTCCAGTTCCAACTGCTGCAGGCCGCAATATTGCTGCCGCCAGCCGACAGGAGTGGTCAAACTTTTCACTACGGTCATCTGATTCTTGTAATATTCCGGTATGTCATGGTATTTGGGCATCATGACCCGTACGTCCACACCCTGCCGCCGCAGTTCTTTCGGCAGCGAGCCCACCACGTCCCCCAAACCGCCCGTTTTCACAAAAGGCGCCGCTTCCGACGCGACAAACAACACTTTGAGCATACTCAAATCACCGTTCCTTTCTCAATGATAATGGGATGGTTAACTTCTCCCCGGAGTTTTTTTCCTGCCATGATCCGCACATCTTTGTCGCAGATCACGTTTTCCACCACAGCGCCCGCGCTGATTTCCCCTTTTTGCATCACAATACTGTTGACCACCCGGGCGTCAGGATGCACTTTCACACCCCGAAACAAAATGCTGTTCTCCACATTGCCGGAAATCACGCAACCGTTAGCCACCATGGAGTTACGCACATCGGCGTTATGCTGGTACTTGGCCGGCGCCTCATCTTTGACTTTGGTATAAATCGCGCCATTTTCAAAAAACAGTTCCTGCCAGATCTCCGGGTTCAACAAATCCATACTGCGGCGGAAATAGCTCTCCACAGAATGAATACGGGCGACGTAACCGGGAATGGAGTAGCCGAAAAAGCGAAGCGATTCCAGGTTTTTCATCAGGCAGTCCCGGGCCACGCTGCTACCGCCCCGCGACAGGCAGGAATCCACCAGGTCAATCAGCAGGCGCCGGTCAATCAGAAACATTTCCAGCGACATTTTATTCCCTTTGGGGCGTACCGGACAAATTTCTATATCCACCACCCGGTCGTCATCATCCACTTCGATCATCGTAGCATGTTCAAAAGAAATACCCTGACGTCCCGTCAGGCCATAATCTTTATACAGCAGCGTCACATCCGCCTTTTTTGCCAGATGCGCTTCATACACCGGACGATAATCGAGATTACCGAGGATATGGCTGCCAGACATCAGCACGTACGGCTGACGGCTGCTTTTCAAATAGTCCAGATTGTTGTGTAGATCGTGCAAATCACTGTGCTCACCGATCAAAGACCCGTTGACCGAAGGCAAAATAAACAGTCCGTCCCGTTTACGGGCCAAATCCCATTCCTTGCCGGAACGCAAATGATCCATCAATGACCGGTAATTCCCCTTGGCCAGAACGCCTACATTGGAAATACCGGAATTGATCATATTGGACAGCACAAAGTCAATCAACCGATACCGGCCGGCAAAGGGAATCGCGGCCAGCGGCCGGTAGCGGGTCATTTCCCGCAACATGTCATCATTTTCATGCAGGTTGATAATACCCATCACATTTTTCATCAGTGGTCCCCTCCGACTGTCAAATTACCGCTCCATTGCCAAACGTCATACTCCGCTGGAAATGACGCCGCCATCAGAAAGTACGGCATTCCGTTTTACCTTGGTGTCGGAATTGATCACCAGATTCTCGCCAATCAGGGTAATGCCGGAAAACCAGTTGACGGGACTCTGATGTTCGGTTTCCGTATCCGTATGGCCGATACCGGTGCCGCTCTCCACCACGGTCTTCCGGCCGATGATGGCCCGGGTGATCATGGCCTCACTTTCAATCCGAGCCGACGGCATAATAATCGAGTCTTTGATCCGGGCGCCCGGCCCCACATACACTCCGGGAAACAACACCGAGTTCTCCACCTGTCCGAAAATCTGACAGCCCTCGCTGATCATGGAGCAGGCAATTTGGGCTTCCGGTCCGACATACTGCGGCGGCTGCGCGGGACTTACCGAATAAATTTTCCAGGCGCTGTCGTACAGATCCAGTTCCGGACGGTCGGCCAGCAGATCCATATTGGCTTCCCAGTAGCTTTCCACCGTACCCACGTCTTTCCAATAACCCCGGAAACGATAGGCATACATACGCTGGTCGGCGTCCAGCATTTTCGGAATGATGTTCTTGCCAAAATCGTTATCGGAGTCAGCGTCCGCCGCGTCCTCTTCCAGATATTTTCTCAGCAGCGGCCAGTTGAACACGTAAATCCCCATGGAGGCCAGGTTGCTGCGGGGATTTTTCGGTTTCTCCTCGAACTCCTCAATCCGGTTGTTGGCGGCTGTGTTCATGATGCCGAACCGGCTGGCTTCCTCCCAGGGCACCTCAATAACGGCGATAGTCGCTTCCGCCTTCTGGGCCGCATGATAGTCAATCATCATTGAGTAATCCATCTGGTAAATATGATCTCCGGACAAAATTAACACATAATCCGGATTATACATATTGATAAAATTAATATTCTGGTAGATGGCATCGGCCGTGCCCTTATACCATTCGCCACCTTTTTCCCGGACATACGGTGGCAAAACGTATACGCCGCCGTCGCGCCGGTCCAGATCCCAGGCGCTGCCGATACCGATATAGGAATGCAGTACCAGCGGCTGATACTGCGTCAGTACGCCCACGGTGTCAATGCCGGAATTAAAGCAGTTACTGAGCGGAAAATCAATAATCCGGTACTTGCCGCCGAAGGGGACCGCCGGTTTGGCCACCCGTTTGGTCAACAGCCCCAGACGGGTTCCCTGTCCTCCGGCCAGTAGCATCGCCACGCATTGTTTTTTTCCCATCGGAAAACCTCCCTTTTCCCTGTCAATCTATGTCCGCCGTACTCCCTGTACCGGCTGTTCATGACGCCGGCAAACCTTTTTCTGCAAGCTTCCACGGGGAATGCGGGGAATGTTGTTGTCCGCCGATTCCGCCAGCAGGCGGATACCCGCCGGTTTGAGAAAGACGGTGGCCAGCGGCGGCACCGTCAGTTGTATAGACTGGGCCTGGTTGTGCCAGGCCAGATCTTCCGTTATCAGCGCCTGGCGGTTTTGCTGTCCGGAACCGCCAAATTGCGGCTCGTCGCTGTTAAACACTTCCCAATAACAGTCCGCCGCCGGTACGCCGATCCGATATCCATGGTGCACCTCCGGCGTAAAGTTACAGACGATCACCAGAAAATCCTCCGGATTCCGGGACCGGCGCTGAAAAACGATAATACTCTGTTGGAAATCCTGACAATCAATCCAGGAAAAACCGTGCCAGTCATGATCCACCTGCCAGAGCGCCGGATTTTCCCGGTAAAAATAGTTCAACGCCTTCACATAATCGTGCATTTTCTTATGCATGTCATATTCCAGCAAATGCCAGTCCAGGCTGTCATAAAACTTCCATTCAATAAACTGGCCGAATTCGCTGCCCATAAACAGCAGCTTCTTGCCGGGATGCCCCATCATATAGCCGTAAAAGGTCCGCAGATTCGCGAATTTCTGCCAATAATCCCCCGGCATTTTTTCCAGCATCGATTTTTTGCCGTGAACCACTTCGTCATGCGACATAGGCAGTACGTAGTTTTCGGAAAACGCGTACACGAAGGAAAAAGTCACCAATTGATGATTCCACTTCCGGTGAATGGGATCCAGCTCCATGTATTTGAGCATGTCGTTCATCCAGCCCATGTTCCATTTGAAATTAAAGCCCAGACCGCCCACATAGGTGGGGCGGGTGACCAGCGGCCAGGCGGTGGATTCTTCTGCCAGCACCAACGCATGGGGAAAGTTGGCAAAAATAAATTTGTTCAGGCGGCGCAAAAAGCCGATGCCTTCCAGGTTTTCCCGGCCGCCGTAGCGGTTGGGCGACCAGTCGCCATGATGGCGGGCATAGTCCAGATATAACATATTGGCCACCGCATCGATCCGCAGCCCGTCAATATGATAAAACTCCAGCCAGAATACGGCGTTGGCAATGAGAAAACTCATGACTTCCGGCCGTCCCAGATCGAAATTCAGGGTCCCCCATTGCCAGTTTTCCGCCCGCCGGTTATCCGCGTATTCATAGAGGGGGGAACCGTCAAACAGGCGCAGCCCGTGATCATCTTTGCAAAAATGACTGGGAGCCCAGTCCAAAATGACGCCGATACCCTGCTGATGAAAACAGTCCACCAGATACATAAAATCCCGTGGTTCCCCATACCGGCTGGTCACAGCATAATATCCGGTCGCCTGATAACCCCAGGAACCGTCAAACGGATACTCTCCCACCGGCATCAGCTCCACATGGGTATAGCCCATAGCGGCAACATATTCCGGCAAAGACTCTGCCAGTTCCCGGTACGTGAGGAAGCTGCCGTCGGTATTGCGCCGCCAGGAACCCAGATGCACTTCATAGATGTTCATCGGCTTCTCATAAGCTGGTCCCCGCTTCAGGCGCCATTCCCGGTCCTGCCAATGATACCCCTGCAGCATCGCTACCCGGGACGCAGTGTCGGGACGAAGTTCGGCGGCAAAGGCGTAGGGGTCGGCTTTCAGCAACGTGGCGCCGTAGGAAGTGGTGATTTCGTATTTATAAACCGTTCCCGTCGGCAGGTCCGGTACAAACAGCACCCAAACCCCCGACCCGTCGATTCGCTTCAACAGGTGCTCATCACCCTGCCAGCCGTTGAAATCGCCCACCAGCTTTACCGCCGCCGCGTCAGGCGCCCAGACAGCAAAACGGACGCCTTTCCTATCCTCTTGACGAGTAAGATGAGCCCCCAGCATTTGGTAGGCGCGATAGTTGGTCCCTTCATGAAACAGATGCAAATCGTATTCACTAAGCGGCGAGACTTTCATATTCACCATTCCTACCTTTATTTAATTTACCAT